>JBJTAU010000047.1:0-9447 GCA_046090965.1 Limisphaerales bacterium
AGAACAAGGCGAGCATGGGTGACAAGGTCACGTTCATGAGCACCGGCGGCGGAGCGAGCTTGGAATTCCTCGAAGGCAAGGAACTGCCCGGTGTGGCGGCGCTGACGAACAAATAACTTCCCGTTCAAGATTTAACCCTCAACTTTCAATCTCTCCTGTGGACAAAGAACGCAAACTCATCATCGCCGGCAACTGGAAGATGAACAAAACCGTCGCCGAGGGGCTGGCCCTCGTGGACGGTCTCAAGCGCGAGCTTGGCAGCGTGACGGACGTTGACATCGTCGTCTGCCCGCCGTTCACGGCCATCGAGTCGGTTTCGCGCGCCATCGTGGACACGCAGATCCGCCTCGGCGCGCAGAACATGAGCGAGCACAATTTTGGCGCGCACACCGGTGAGGTTTGCGCCGGGATGCTCAAGGAATTTCTCGTGCGCTTCGTCATTCTCGGCCACTCCGAGCGCCGCCAGTATCAGCTCGAAGGCGACCCGCTCATCGCGAAGAAGGCCGCCGCCGCACTGGCCGCGTCCCTCAAGCCCATCGTCTGCGTCGGCGAGAAGTTGGAAGACCGCGAAGCTGGGCGCACCGAGCAGGTCGTGGAGACCCAGGTGCGCGGCAGCCTCGCCGGGCTGACGAAGGGGGACATGGAAGAAACCATCATCGCCTACGAGCCGGTCTGGGCCATCGGCACCGGCAAGACCGCCACCACGCAGCAGGCGCAGGACGTGCATGCGTTCATCCGCCGCGTGCTGGCCTCAATGTTCGATGACGCCACCGCCAAGCGCGTCCGCATCCAATACGGCGGCAGCGTGAAGCCTGGCAATGCCCGCGAGCTCATGAGCCAGCCGGATGTGGACGGCGCGCTCGTCGGCGGTGCGTCGCTCACCGTGCGCGACTTCGCCGACATCGTGAAGAATTCGATTTAACCTGACTCCTTACTGCTGATCGCTACCTGATAACCCTATGAGTTTCATCGCCGGCCTCCTCACCGCTGTCCTCGTGCTGGACAGCTTGTTCCTCATCCTCCTCATCCTCGTGCAGTTGCCGAAGAAGGAAGCCGGCGTCGGCCAGGCCTTTGGCGGTGGCGCGACCGATGCGCTCTTCGGCGCGGGCTCGGGCAACGCGCTCACGAAGATGACCAAGTATGCCGCGACCATTTTCCTCGCACTGTGCCTCGTGCTCTATGTGATGGGCGGCCAAGCCCGACGCGGCGGCAGCGGTGTGCGCGACGAGCTGAAGAAGGCCGGGGCCGGTTCCGTGTTGCCACCCAAGCCCGTCGCCCCGCCCGCTATCAGCGCGCCGCCGGTTACGGTCCCACCGGCCACGATTCTCACGAATCCGCCCGCCGGCTCAAACGCTCCGGCTGCGAAAGCCCCTCCGGCTCCCGCGCCCGCACTGCTCACCTCGACCAACGCCGTTGCGCCAAAAGCATCGGCTCCGGCTCCTGCGCCCGCCCCGACGGCGAATCCGCCCTCGACAACGCCGCCGGTGAAAAAATAGTTTCGGCGTCATGCCGCCACACGCAATCGCCTCTGGACCCGCTCCGGAGGCGTTTTGTTTGCGAAGGCAAAAGGCAAAAGGCAAAAGGCAAAAGTGGTGCTCCGTTCGCGCCTTTTGCCTTTTTACTTTTGCCTTTTGTCTTCTGGCCCTCATCGGCTGCACCCGCTCCGTGCCACCGGCTGACCTCGTCCTAGTCAACGGTGCCGAGCCGGACTCGCTCGATCCCGCGATCATCTCCACGCAGACCGAGATGCGCGTGGTAAAGGCGCTCTTCGAAGGACTCACGCGCCTCGAAGGCACCAACGCCACGCCCGAGCCGGCCATCGCCCACCGCTGGGAAATGTCGGCGGACGGCACGGTTTACACCTTCCACCTGCGCGCAAACGCCGTGTGGTCCACCGGCCAGCCCATCACGGCGGAGGATTTTGTCTGGTCGTGGCGGCGCGCGCTCGATCCCGTGACCGGCGCGGAATACGCCGGTCAGCTCTACTTCGTGAAGAACGCCGAGGAATACAACACCGGCAAAACCAACACCGCGACCGGCAAGCCCTTCACTGCGGAAGATGTCGACGTGCGCGCGCTCGGACCACACACGCTGCGCGTGGAGTTGATCGGGCCGACGGCGTTCTTCCTCGATCTCTGCGCGTTTCCAACGCTCGCCGCGGTCCCGCGCTTTTGGATCGAGAAGCACGGCGACCGCTGGCTGCTGACTCCGCCCGTGCCGTGCAATGGCGCCTACACGCTCGACTTCTGGCGGCTCAACGACCGCATCCGCATTCGCCGCAACGCGCGCCATTGGGACGCGCCGAACATCCGCAGCGAACTCGTGGACTTCCTCCCGATCAAGTCCGCGACCACCGCGCTGAACCTTTACGAGACGGGCGCAGCCGACGTGATCTGGGACAAGAACCTGGTGCCGAACGAACTCATGGACGTGCTCGGTAGGCGCCCCGACTGCCACAAGTTCGATTACCTCGGCACTTATTTTTTCCGCTTCAACGTGAAGCGCAAGCCCTTCACCGACGCGCGCGTGCGCCGGGCCTTCGCGCTCGCCTTGGACCGCAAGAAACTCGCCGCGAAGATCGTCCGCAGCGGCGAGTCGCCCACGTCGCATTTCGTGCCGGAAGGCATGGGCGTCTACGAGCCGCCCGAGGGCTGGGGCTACGATCCCGAGCAGGCGCGGAAACTTCTCGCCGAGGCGGGCTTCCCCGGCGGCGCGGGCTTCCCGCCGTTTCATTACCTCTTCAAGACCGACAAGCTCGACGAACAGGTGGGCGTGGAGTTGCAGGAGATTTGGCGCAAGGAGCTCGGCGTGAAGATGGAGCTGCGCGCGATGGAGCCGAAGGTCTATTACAGCGCCCAGAGCGCGCTCGATTACGATCTCTCGCGCAGCAGTTGGATCGGCGACTACAATGACCCGAACACGTTCCTCGACATGTTCATGAGTGGCAACGGCAACAACCGCACCGGCTGGACGCACGCCGCCTACGACAACCTCATCCGCACCGCCAACCTCAACACCGACCCGAAGCAACGCGCTGCACTGCTGCGCCAAGCCGAAACGATTCTCATCCGCGACGAACTCCCGATCGTCCCGCTGTGGTTCTACGCCGGCGTGAACTTCTATGATCCGAAGCGGATTGAGGGCATCCACGCCAATTTGCTCGATGAACATCCGATACACACCATTGCTAGGAAAGGTCGAGAGTCGAGAGTCGAGAGTCGAGGGTCGTCGTCGTCCGAAGGAGGTGGGCGATGAAGCTGCGCTTTCGGTTTGAGAAGCTCACCGTGTGGCAAGAGGCGAGGAAACTGAACCGTGAGGTGTATCGCCTGAGCCGGAGTTTTCCTGAGCGCGAGGCGTTTGGACTCACGTCGCAACTGCGCCGGGCCGCCGTCTCGGTGGTCGCGAACATAGCGGAAGGTGCAGGCCGAAATTCGGACAAGGACTTCGCGCACTTTCTGGAGCAAGCCTACGGTTCGTTGATGGAAGTCGCCGCCTTGCTGCATCTCGCCTTCGACGAATCGTATACCAGCGAAGCCGACGCCGAGCGATTACTCAACTTCATCGAAGTCTTGGCCAAACAGCTCGCCGCCTTAAACCGAAGCCTCACCGTGAAGACTTCTAAAACTCCCTTCCCGCGACGCGCGTCTCCGGCTCTCGACCCTCGACCTTCGACCCTCGACCAGTGACCTACTTTCTCAAACGCGCCGCCTTCCTGCTCCCGCTGCTGTTGCTCATCAGCCTGCTGGCGTTTGCGCTGCTCAAGCTCGCGCCGGGCGGGCCGTTCGACAAGGAACGCGCGCCGGCCACGGCGGAAATCAAACGCGCCATCGAAGCCAAGTATCACCTCGACGAGCCGTGGTGGCAGCAATACCTCCGCTACATCGGCGGCGTGTTGCACGGCGATTTTGGGCCGTCCTTCAAGTATCGCAACCACACCGTCACGGACATCATCGCGCAGGGGCTGCCGGTCTCGATGCTGTTGGGCGGAATGGCATTCGCGCTGTCGCTGGGCGTGGGGATTCCGCTGGGCTTCTGGTCGGCGGCGCGACGCGGTGAGTGGGGCGACTACACCGGGAGTTTCCTCGCCATCCTCGCGGTGTGCGTGCCGGCGCTGGTGGTTGGGCCGTTGCTCATCATGGCGCTGGCGATTCACTGGCGCGTGCTGCCCGTCGCGCTGTGGACCTCGCCTGCGCACGTCGTGCTGCCGACGCTCACGCTCGGGCTCTACTTTTCCGGGCGCGTCGCGCGGCTCATGCGCGAGGGTATGCTCACCACGCTGCACGAGCACTACATCACCACTGCGCGCGCCAAAGGCCTGGACGACACGACCGTCCTGCTCAAGCACGCGCTGCGCATCGCGGTGTTGCCGGTCGTGTCCTATTCGGGCCCGCTGCTGGCGGACCTGCTCACGGGTTCGTTCATCGTGGAAAATCTGTTTCAAATTCCCGGCGTCGGCGTGTTCATGGTGAACAGCTCGCTCAACCGCGACTACCCCATGGTCATCGGCCTCGTGCTGCTCTACGCGACGCTCCTGCTCGGGCTGAACCTGCTCGTGGACGTGGCCTACAGCTATCTCGATCGGAGGGTGAAGTATGACTGAGGTCGAGAGTCGAGAGCCGAGGGTCGAGGGCCAGGTTTCACTGAGCCCCAACCAGCGCGCGTGGCGGCGGTTTCGCGCGAACAAGTTCGCGTCGGCGTGCGGAATGTTTCTCGCCGCGTTGCTCGGGGTGATTTTGCTATGGCCGGTCTTGTCCTCGCCAGGCGTGGCGAAGGCGATGCCGGGATTTCTCTCTGTCGGGCTGCATCCGCCCAACGAGCATTCCGCTGAACTCTTCGCGCCGCCGAGTGCGCAGCACTGGTTCGGCACCGACATCCACGGACGCGACATCTTCAGCCGCGTGCTCTACGGCACGCGCGTGTCGCTGCTGGTCGGCGCGGTGGGCGCGTGCGTGAGCCTGGTCATTGGCGTGTTGTGGGGCGCGGGGGCCGGCTACCTCGGCGGGCGCTGGGATAGTTGGCTGATGCGCGCGGTGGACGTGCTGTATTCGCTGCCGAGCATCATTTTTGGCATCGTGCTGATCACGACGCTGCACGGGGTCTTGGACAAGTTGCAAGCTGCCGGAAAACTCACCGTCACGATGCGCGACACCGCGAAGTTTGTCGGCCTGTTCGTCGGCCTCGGCGCGGTGTCGTGGCTCACGATGGCGCGCATCGTGCGCGGGCAGGTGCTCTCGCTGCGCACGCGGCAATTCGTGGACGCCAGCCGCGCGCTCGGCGCGACGCACGCGCAAATCCTCTTTCGCCACATCCTCCCGAACGTCACCGGCATCATCATCGTGTATCTGATGCTCTTGGTGCCGGCGATCATCCTCTACGAATCCTTCCTCAGCTACCTCGGCCTCGGCATCCAACCACCGCAGGCCAGCCTGGGCTCGCTCATTGCGGACGGCGCGGCGCAGATCAACCCCATCCGCATCTACTGGCGGCTGCTCGTCTTCCCCGGCGCGGTGCTCGTGAGCACGCTGCTGACGCTGAACTTCTTCGGCGACGGCCTGCGCGATGCCTTCGATCCGCGCGGCGACCGGTGAGAAGTCGCTGATCTCCTCAGCCCATCCCGGCGTATTCCTCGTCCGTGACCAAGTCGAGGCCCATGAGCACGTAGTCGTGCGTGATGGCCTGCATGTCCTTCACGTAGTCAGGCAGGCGGACGAGTTCGCCGAAACCGAGGAGGCCAAAGACCTTCATCGCACCTTCCTGCCGGCCGATGAATTCTGCCTCGAGCTTTTCCAGGCTGCACGCGCGGGCGATCTCGACCACTTCGCCGACCAGTGCCTGTGCGAGGCCTCGCCCGCGGAACTTGGGATGCACGTGGACACTCACGCGGCCGATGTGCCGTTTCCAGCCACCGAGCGACTGATGCAGTGTGCAGACACCGACGATGTCGCCACCGCTCCAGGCCAAGAGCGGGAGGTTGCGCCCGAGGTCGATCTGCTCGCACCACGCGCGCACGACCTCCGGTTCTGAAACGCGGTGCTTGATGTAGAGCAGCTCCGGCGGGTTGAGCGAGGTGAAGAACTTGTGGAAGGCCACGTGGTCGCCGGGTTCCAACGGGCGCGCCTGGCAGACGAGGCCGTCGCGCAACATGAGTCCTTTGGGATATTCGTCGAGGGCTGATTCGAGTGACATAGGCTGGTTGGTTTGGATTGCGCGCGGGAAGGCATCAAGTTAGTTCACCGACAATTCCGCGGCCGGTTGCGAAATGCCGCTCATCAAGTGAGGTGGGATCCACGCTCCAGCGGGCGGCGAGCATGGGCAGGCGTTCGAGGTTTTGCAGAAGGGGATCGGGCAACTCGCTCCAGTTCTTATCGGGTTGCTCGTGGTATTCGTAGCAAGTGAGGTTCAAACCCAGTTCCGCCGGGCTGGCCGGGCCCTGGTTCCAAGCCACGTGGCCGACCCAAGCGTAGGCACGCAGGACTTCGCCGGAATCCAGCCGCGCCCACGCGTGATGGCCGACGGCGCGGTTGAGGCTGAAGAACTGGATCAAGCCGAGCTTGCGACTCAGGTCGGTGAGCAGGTGAAAGCACTCGTCCACATCATCGCCGGGATCGGGCAGACCGGGACCGAAGACGAGCACCCATTCGCCGATGGGCGGGGTGATGAAGAGTCGCCGGTCGCGCGCTTCGGCCATGCCTTCAGCCCAAGTGCAACGCGTGGGATTGGCGAGCTTGAGCGCCTTCTGCACTGCGCGGGGTTCGGTGGTGCGGACGGCGATCCAGCGGCAGGGCGAATCAAAGATTTCGGGGCGGAACTGACCGCCTTCCAACCACCGGCGGCGGGGGCGATCCCGCAGTTCAGCCTCGGCCCAAGCCTTGCGCTCGCGCGCGTGACGCGTGGACATCCAGAAGAACAACGCACCCACGGCCAGAATGAGGAAAAGCAGGAAGAGAAGGGCACCGACCAAATATTCCCCCCCTTGAAAACTCCCGGGGCCGCCGCTACCGCTTGACTGGAGGAATTCCCGCAGGCCGTTCACGCCGGGCAACCTAGTCCGGCGAATGGCCGGCGCAATCGGAAAAACTCGAACCTTAAAAACTGGAACCCGATGCGCCGCCGCTTCAGCCGCCCTTCCGCGCGAATAACTCGCGGATGATGTCCTCGATCGGCACTTCCTGAATGTCGATGTCCCGCACCGGCAGTTCGTCGAAGAGCGCCTTGCAGACCGGAACCACGCGGTCGCGTTTGACCTTGAGCTTCACGCTGCCGGCGGCGCGTTCCACGACTTCGCCGAACTTTGCCAAGGACTCCGCCGAGCGCTCCGGTCCCGGCTCGCACTCGATGGTCACCAGCTTGAAGTCCGCGAAGCGATCAATGACATCGCTTAACTTCCCATCAAAGAAGATCGTGCCGTGATCGATGATGATGACGCGCTGGCACAGCTCCTGGATGTCAGCCATGTAATGGCTCGTGAGCAGGATGGTCGTTTTGCGCGCCGCGTTGTGATGGCGGAGAAACTCGCGGACCTTCTTCTGCGAGACCACGTCCAGTCCGATGGTGGGCTCGTCGAGGAAGAGCACCTTGGGCTGATGCAGCAGCGCGGCCGTCAACTCCATCTTCATCCGCTCGCCCAACGACAGCTCGCGCACCATGACGTTGAGCTTGTCCTTCACGTCGAGCAGTTCGGTCAACTCACCGACGGTGCGCTCGAACACGGCGCGTTCAATGCCGTAAATCTTCGCGTTGAGTTCCAGCGACTCGCGCGCGGGCAAGTCCCACCACAACTGGTTCTTCTGGCCGAGCAGCAGCGCGAACTGCCGCCGGTAGCCATCCGCGCGTTCCCACGGCGTGAAGCCCAGCACCGTTGCCGAGCCGCTCGTGGGATACAGCAGGCCGGCGAGCATCTTGAGCGTCGTCGTCTTGCCCGCGCCATTGGGACCGAGGAAGCCAACCAGTTCGCCTTCTTCGACCCGGAAACTCACGTCTTTCGCCGCGAGCGTCTGCGCATACTCGCGTTTGAAGAGCCCGCGCACCGCGCCGCGAAAGCCAGGCTGCTTCTTGTAAGTGTGGAAGGCCTTGGTGAGGCCGTGGACTTCGATGGTGGGCATGCTGCGCTCGGGCGGCCCCAAGGGATCGCAATCTCCAGGCTCGCTCCGTAACTAAAGACTTAATCTCACCAAACCCACACCAAGGTCGGTGCGCGGGAACCGATCATTTCACCCGGCGGAGCAACTCAGGCCGCAGCCTTCGCCGCCGCGAGATCGTCGCGTCGAGCGGCCATGCTCTTGAAGAACTCGTAGCCTTCGCGCAGACGACGGACGCAGACGTCCTTATCCTCCAGCATCGTCTTGATGATGCGGAGAATCGGCTTCGGGCGGAGGTAGTAACTGCGGTAGAAGCGCTCGACTTCCTCGAAGATGAATTCCTTGCTCACGCCCGGATATTCGAGCGTGCTCTGCTGGAGGCCGTCGCCTTCCACGAGGTCGGTCTTGTCCTTCTTCACGAACCAGCCGTTGAGCTTGGCTTGCTCGTAAAGCTCCGTGCCGGGATACGGCGCGGCGAGGGAGACTTGCAGGCTGAAGACGTCGAGTTCCTTCGCGAAGTTGATGGTCTGCTCGATGGTCTGCTTCGTCTCGACCGGCAGGCCGAGGATGAAGGTGCCGTGGATGACGACGCCCGCCTTGTGGCAGTCCTTGGTGAAGCGGCGCATCTCGTCGGTGGTCACGCCCTTCTTGATGCGCGTGAGCGTCTCGTCGTTGCCGCTTTCGTAGCCGACGAGGAAGAGGCGCAGGCCGTTGTCCTTGAAACTTTTGATCGTGTCGTAGTCGAGGTTCGCGCGGCTGTTGCAGCTCCAGTCCACGCCGAGCGGGCCGAGCTTCTTTGCGATCTCGCGGGCGCGCGGGAGATTCGCGGTGAAGGTGTCGTCGTCGAAGAAGAATTCGCGCACCTGCGGGAAGCTCTTCTTCATGTAAGCCATCTCGTCGGCGACGTTCTGCGCGCTGCGGACGCGATACTTGTGTCCGCCGATGGTCTGCGGCCAAAGGCAGAAGGTGCACTGCGCCGGGCAGCCGCGGCCGGTATACATCGAGACGTAGGGATGCTGGAGGTAGCCGATGAAATACTTCTCGATCTCGAGGTCGCGCTTGTAGACGTCCGCGACCCACGGGAGCGAGTCCATGTCGGCAATCATCTCGCGTTCGGGGTTGTGCTTAATCTTCCCTTCGCTGTCCTTGTAGGAGAGTCCCTTGATGGTTGAAAGCTCGCGGCCCTCGGCGACTTCCTTGCAGGTGAAGTCGAACTCCTTGCGGCCGACCCAGTCCACGGCCCATGAGGCCTTGAGCGTCTCGGTGGGCAGCACCATCGCGTGCGCGCCGACGAAGCCGATTTTGGTGCCGGGCTTCTGCTGCTTGATGGCCTCGGCGACTTTGCAGTCGTTCTTCAACGACGGCGTGG
>JBJTAU010000048.1:0-3778 GCA_046090965.1 Limisphaerales bacterium
CTGGTGACCATGTCCTTGAGCGCGCCGGGATGCTGGCCGGTTTCCAGAACCATCTTCGCCGCGCCGAGGAGCGTCTGCGCGGCGAGCTTGGTGGCCACCTCGCGCGGCAATCCGGCGGCCACACCGCCGTCACTGAGCGCCGCGAGGATTTGATAAGCGTAGGCCGGGCCACTGCCGCTCAGGCCGCTCACGGCGTCGAGGAGTGATTCCTTCACCTGCAACGCACCGCCGACGGAGGAGAAAAGTTTTTGCGCGAGCGCCGCGTCCGTTGCCGACGCGTGGGTGCCGGTGGCGAAGGCGCTCGCCGACGCGCCGACGAGCGCGGGCGTGTTCGGCATCACGCGGATGACCCGCGCGCCGGGGAACAGGCCCGCCTCCAGCTTCGCCAGTGGCACGCCGGCGGCGATGGAGATGAGCAGATGCTTGGGCGTGAGGTGGTCGCGGATTTCCGCCAGCACCCCGGCGACTTGGTCGGGCTTCACCGCGAGCAGGAGGATGGATGCGGCCTTGCACACGGCGAGGTTCGTGGGCATGGGCTTGACGCCCGTCTCGTCCGCGAAGGCCTTGCGCGCGCCTTCCATCACGTCACTGGCGACAATGCTCTTGGCGCTGGTGAGTTTGGCGGCGATGAAACCGCGGGCGAGCGCGGTCGCCATCTTGCCCGCGCCGAGGAAGCCGATGGTGAGTTCAGAGGCCATGCGACGGGCTTTCTAGCAGGGCGCACGACGGGGCGGAAGGTTAATTCCCGATCCTTCGGCTCTTACTTGTAATCCTACTCTTACTCTTGCTCCTTTTTCCGAGTCACAGGGGAGGAGAAGGATTAGGATTAAGATTAAGAGCAAGAAAAAGAAAGCCGCTGCCGCCCCGCTTGCCAGCGCCGTAGCCGTGGCGAATACTCCCGCCCGTGAGCGTCACCGTCACCCAACTCACCAACGACCTGCTCGCCTCCTACGCGCGCGTCGGCGGCATCAACCATCTCGACGGCAAGAACCTGCCGTCCAAGACCGCCATCGCGGGCATCACCGTGGACTTGCTGCGGCTGCTCTTCCCCGGCTTCTTCGAGGAGAAACCGCTGCACTCCTCCGAGTTGAAAGTTGAGACCGCCATCCTGATGGACTCCGTGCAAGGCCGGTTGGAGGACGAGGTGCTCAAGGCACTCGAGTATCGCTCGCGCGACGGCGCGAAGAAGAAAGACCAGCGCCCCGCAGCCCGGCAGCTCACGCTGGAATTTCTCGGCCGCCTGCCGCACCTGCGCGAAATCCTCCAGACCGACGCCGAGGCCGCATTCAACGGCGACCCCGCCGCGTTAAGCAAGGAGGAGGTCATCGTCGCGTATCCCTTCATGGAGGCCATCGCCGTGCAACGCATGGCGCACGAGCTTTACCGGCAGGAAGTCGCGTTGCTCCCGCGCATCATGACCGAGTGGGCGCACAGCCGCAGCGGCATGGACCTGCACCCCGGCGCGCGCATCGGCACGCACTTCTTCGTGGACCACTGCACCGGCACCGTCATTGGCGAGACCAGCACTATCGGCGACCATGTGAAGATGTATCAAGGCGTCGGCCTCGTGGCCCGCTCGCTCGCCGGTGGCCAGGCGCTCAAGGGCCAGAAGCGCCACCCGACCGTCGAGGACCACGTCACCATCTACGCGGGCGCCACCATCGTGGGCGGCGAGACCGTCATCGGCGCGCACAGCACCGTCGGCGCAAACGTCTTCCTCATGCACAGCGTCCCACCGCACTCGCTCGTGCTCTACGAGGAAGTGAACGTGAAGGTGCTCGACAAGCGCGAGCGCGACAAAGGCCGCGCGGACTTCTCGATCTGAACGCTTCGGCCACGGACGTTCCCCGCCCGCATGAAGCGCCTCCCACAGGTTCAGCTCGATAACGTCAGCGTCTCCCTCGCCGGGAAGCGCATTCTTCACGGCATCCACTGGCAGTGGCGGCCCGGTGAAAGCTGGGCCGTGCTCGGTGCGAACGGCTCGGGCAAGAGCACCTTCCTCCGCCTCGTCGCCGGCGAGTTGCATCCCGACCCGGTGGACGGCGGTCGTCGCACCTACGGGCTGAACGGTGAGCTGTCCACCAGTGCGGTGGGCGTGCGCGAACACGTCGCCTTCGTCTCGCCGGAGCAACAGGAGCGTTACCTGAACCTCGAGTGGGTCCGCACCGGCCGCGACGTGCTGCTCACGGGCTTTCACCAGACCGATTATCTCTACCAACGGCTCACCGCGGAGCAGAAAGCGGCGGCGGGAAAGATCGCCGGGGAACTGCGCCTCGGCCCGCTGCTGCGGCGCGACGTGCAGACGCTCTCGCAAGGCGAGTTCCGGCGCGTGCTCATCGCCCGCGCGCTGCTGGGCCGCCCGCGCCTGCTCTTGCTGGACGAATTCACCGACGGCCTCGACGCCGCGACGCGCACCACGCTGCTCGCCGCCGTCCAGCGTGCCGCCGAGTCGGGCACCTGCGTGCTGCTGGCGACGCATCGGGAAGACGAGTTGGTTCCCGCGCTGCGCCGGCGGCTCGTGCTGGAGGACGGGCGAGTCGCCGCCAAAGGGCGCAGAGAACACAAAGCGGAGAAGCGGGGAAACGTCCAACTTCCAACGTCCAACCTCCAACGTCCAAAGGCCGCTCCGGCTCCGTTGCCTGCTTTGAAAGTTGAACGTTGGACGTTGGAAGTTGGACGTTTTCCGCCTTCGCCTTCCTTTCTCTTCCGCCTGCGCAACGCCTCCGTCTATCGCGACCGGAAGGCGGTGCTGCGCAATTTCAACTGGGAGATGCACTCCGGCGAGCACTGGGCCGTGACCGGCCCAAACGGCTGCGGCAAGAGCACCTTTCTCAAACTCCTGCTGGGGGAACTGCACCCGGCGGTGGGCGGCACTATCGAACGCTTCGGCGAAACGCGGCGGCACACGCTCTGGGAAATCCGCGCGCGCGTGGGCTACGTGGGGCCGGACCTCCAGACCGCCTACCGCGACGACCTGACCGCGCGCGAAGTGGTGGCCTCCGGCTGGTTCGCCAGCATCGGCCTGTTGGATGACGTGACGCGCGCGCCATGGCGGCGAGTGCACGCGCGGCTTGAGCAGTTCGCCCAGACGGAGCTGGCGCAAATCCCCTTCCTCCGCCTGTCCTATGGCCAGCGCCGCCGCGTGTTGCTGGCCCGCGCGCTGTTGCATGGGCCGCAGGTGCTGCTGCTCGACGAGCCGCTCGATGGTTTGGACGCCGCCTCGCTGGCGAGGATGCGGGCGCACCTGGAGGAACTGAGCCGGCAGGGCATCACCCTGCTGGCCGTCACGCACCGGCGCGAGGAACTGCCTGCCATCCCGTTTCGCGAGCATGCGCTGATCGCGCGTTCCAGTTGAGCCAGCCGCAACTTCCCGCTTCCCTTCCCGCGTCCGTTTGCGAAGCTCGCCCGCACTATGACCCGATGGTTTATCTCCGTGCTGGCGCTCGTGTGCGCCGCTGTCACTTCCACCCGCGCCGCCGCGCCCTTCGAGCTGAAGGACGGCGACCGCGTCATCTTCCTGGGCGACACGCTCATCGAGCGCGAGCAGCACTACGGCTGGATCGAGCTGATGCTCACTACGCGCTTCCCGGACCGCAACGTCACCTTCCGCAACCTCGGCTGGAGCGCGGACCTGCCGAATGGCGAGTCGCGCCTCGGCCTCTCGCTGCGCCAGGCCGGCCTCGAGCCCGAGGGCGAGGGCTGGGAGCTGCTCCAGAAGCAAATCGAGGAGACCAAGCCGACGGTGGCCTTCATCGGCTACGGCATGGCGGCGTCCTTC
>JBJTAU010000049.1:0-14454 GCA_046090965.1 Limisphaerales bacterium
TGCTCGCGCTCAGCATCAGGATGCCGACCACGCGCATGAGGATTTCCGCGAGGAAGGAGCGGGGCAGGATCGCGTGGTGCTGCTGATCGTGGTAAATCACAAACAGCCGGAGCATCAGCAGGCCGGCAAAGATGCTGCACAGCACGCGCAGCGGGAGCGAATGGTTCCAGAGTGTGCCCGCGAGCGTGGCTGCCAGCAGGCCGGCCGTGGACAGGAAATACCACCAACTGCGGACCGAATCGTCGTGGGCATAGTGCTTCGTCGCCTTGATGAGTTCCTGTCCGGTGCGCATGGGTGACATTGACCAGTGGGACTGTCCGGGACGAAAGGTCCATTGTCGAGATTGAGTTCTTGGGCCTGACCGCGATCACGGTTAGCGGACTTGAGTTTGGCAGGCACATCAGTTTAATCCTGCCAACCTGAACCACCGTCATGACGCTCGCCCAAGCGCTCCAGCAACTCGAAGCCGCCGGTTCCGCGCAAACCCGCAAGACCTACGCACGGCACGGCGTCGGCCCCAAGATGTTCGGTGTGAGTTACGCCGTCCTCGGCAAGCTCACGCGGCAGATCAAGCGCGACCACGCGCTCGCGCTCGGCCTCTGGGACTCTGGTTGGCACGATGCGCGCGTCCTCGCCACGATGATTGCCGACCCGGGGCAAACCGACGCTGCGCTGCTCAATGCATGGGTGATCGAGGCTCAAAGCCGACCTCTCGCCGGAGCCGTCGCCAAGCTGGCTTCCGCCACTGCGGCGGCAGAAGCGTTGGCCACCCAGTGGTGCGCCGACCCTCGTGAGCCGGTCGCCGTAACGGGTTGGGATGTGATTGCGGAATTGGCGCTCAACTCCACGCTGCCGGACGCCAAGTTCGCCGCCCTGCTCAAGTCCATCGAGCGCGACATCCATCAGTCACAGAACCTCGTCCGTTACGCGATGAATGGCGCGCTCATCGCCATCGGAGTCCGCAATGGGAAACTGGAGAAGCTGGCCGTCGCGGCGGCGAAGCGCATCGGGAAGGTCGAAGTGGACCATGGCGACACCGGTTGCCAGACGCTCGACGCGGTGGCCTACATCGCCAAGACGATGGCGCACCGGGCGAAGCGGGCGAAGGGAACCGGGGTTTGACAACCTGCTGAAAAACCGCTGGCATCTTCCCGTCACTAACACCGCACTCGCAGCATCACCTTTCCCATGAGCAAAAAATACAACGTCGGAGTCATCGGTTACGGCTGGGTCGCCACCGCGCACAGTCCCGCCCTCAACGCCTCGGCGCAGGCGCAGGTCACGGCGGTCTATTCCTCGCGTCCGCAGGACGGCGCCGCGCTCTCCGCCAAATACGGCTCGCCCATCACCACTTACACCAGCCTGGACGCGATGCTCGCCGACCCGGACATCCACGCGGTGTCCGTTTGCTCCATGCCCAGCCTCCACGCGAAGCATGTCATCGCCGCCGCGCGGGCCGGCAAGCACATCATCATCGAGAAGCCCCTCGCCATGTCGCAGAAGGACGTGGACGCGATGGTCGCCGCCGTGAAAAAAGCCGGGGTGAAGACGTGCGTCTGCTTCGAGTGCCGCTACTCGAGCCAGTTCCAGGCGACGAAGGCGGTCATTGACCAAGGCCTGCTCGGCAAGCTGCATTACGGCGAGGTGGATTACTACCACGGCATCGGCCCGTGGTATGGGCAGTTCCGCTGGAACACCTTCAAGAAGGACGGCGGCAGCTCACTGCTCACGGCCGGTTGCCACGCGCTCGACGCCCTGCTGCTGTGCATGGGCAGCGAAGTCACGGAAGTCACCAGCTACGACACGCGCTCGCAGAGCAAGATCTTCAAGCCCTACGAATACACGACCACGAGCGTGACCATCCTCAAGTTCAAGAACGGCGCGGTGGGTAAGTGCGCCGCCGTGGTGGACTGCCTCCAGCCCTACTACTTCCACACGCACCTCGTCGGCAGCGAGGGCAGCCTGCTGGACGACAAGTTCCACTCGATGAAGCTGGGCACCAACAAGGCCAAGTGGAGCCAGCTCTCCATGAAGATGCTCGACTCCGGAGACGTGAGCGATCACCCGTATCAAAGCCAGTTCCAAGCCTTCTTCGACGCGCTCGACTCCGGCAAGGACATGGCGCTCACCAGCCTCGCCGACGCCGCTGCGAGCCACCGCGTCATGTTCGCCGCCGACAAGTCCGCGGCGACAGGGAAGACAGTGAAGCTGTGACTCTGCGCGGCCATGCGCTCTTTCATCCTCCTCCTGTTGCTGGCTTCGACCGTCCTCGCCGAGCTCAAGCCAGACATTGAGTTTGCGAAGGTCGGCGAGGTGAGCCTCACGCTTGACGCCAACGTGCCTGAGGGATCGGGGCCGTTTCCGACCGTCATCCTCGTCCATGGCGGCGGCTGGCGGAACGGGGACAAGAACAAGTTCATCACGCCGCTCTTCGCACCGCTGACCAAGGCTGGCTTCACCTGGTTCACCATCAACTACCGGCTCGCGCCCGCGCACCGCTGGCCTGCGTGCGCAGACGACGTCGAGCGCGCCATCCGTTGGGTGAAAGCCAACGCAGCGCAATACAAGGCCGACCCCAAGCGCATCGCGCTCGTGGGCGAGTCCGCAGGCGGGCATCTGGTGTCCTACGTCGGCGTGCGCGGGGCAGGGGAAACCAGCGTGGCGGCGGTGGTGCCGATTTACGCGCCGCATGACTTGGAGTTCCACGCGAAGAACCGCAACGCGCTCGGGCCGTCGCTGTCCGCCCTCTTCGGCTTGACCGAACTGAACGATGAAGCCGTGAAGCAACTACGGGCTGCGTCGCCCACGACTTACCTGCGCAAGGGGCTCCCGCCGTTTCTTCAGATGCACGGCACGAAGGACGCGCAGGTGGACTACGTGCAGTCCGTGAAGTTTCAAGAGCGGATGCGGGCCTTGGGCAATGCTTGCGACCTTATCACCGTCCCCGATGGCGCGCACGGCATGGGTGGCTGGGACAAACTCCTGCCCGACTATCAGGAGCAGTTGGTGGCGTGGCTGCGGAAGACGCTGAAGTGACGGGAGCGCGGCACCAGTTCGAAGGAGCTTTCCTTGCGTCGTGAACCCGGGCGGTCAGTTCCCCGTTGCGAATTTGCTCCGCATACGTATCGTCCGTCCCGCCATGACAAAAACGACCTTTGCAGTTACCGCTTCACTCGCCGTCGCACTCACCGCTCAAGCCGCTGACTGGCCCCAGTATCGCGGGCCAAACCTCGACGGCTCGACGTCCGAGAAGATCGCCACCAAGTGGCCTGCCGGCGGCCCCAAGGCGCTCTGGAAGGTGCCGGCCACTAGTGGCTTCAGCTCCTTCGCGGTCGCGGGCGGCAAAGCATTCACCCAGGTGACCCGCAATGTCGGCGGCGTGGATCGCGAGGTGGCCATCGCGCTCGACGCCAATACGGGCAAGGAAGCCTGGGCGTTTCCCGTGGGCAGCACGGCCTACGGCCATAACGGCGGCAACGCCGGCGCGCCGGGCAACGATGGTGGCGACGGCCCGCGCTCCACGCCGACGGTCGTGGCCGGCAAGGCTTACGTGCTCGCCTCCGACCTCGCGCTTTTCTGCCTCGATGCGGCCACCGGCAAGCAGATCTGGAGGCACGTCGTGGTGAAGGAGATTGCCGGCCCGGACGTCACCTGCTAGAACGCCGCCTCGCCCGTGGAGGACGGCAACGTGCTCTTCGTCGCGGGGGGGGGCGCGGGCCAGTCGTTGCTGGCGTTCAACAAGGACACCGGCGCGGTCGCGTGGAAGTCGCAGGATGAAACCATGACGCATTCCACCCCGGTGGTCGCCACGATCCTCGGGGTGAAGCAGGTGGTGTTCTTCAGGAAGAGCGGCCTCGTCTCCGTGGCGGCGGCGGATGGCAAGCTGCTCTGGAAGGCTCCGTATCGCTTCAACGTCTCGACGGCCATCACGCCGGTGGTGGCGGGCGACGTGGTGTTCTGCTCGGCTGGCTACGGCGTGGGCGGCGGCGCGTTCAAGATCAGCAAGGCCGGCGCTGACTTCAAGGCCGACCAGCTCTGGCAGATTCCCGGTGACAAGGAAGTCGCGAACCACTGGAGCACGCCGGTGTTCAAGGACGGCCATCTCTACGGCATGTTCCAGTTCAAGGAATACGGCGCTGGCGCGATGAAGTGCGTCGAGGTCGCCACCGGCAAGGTCAAGTGGAGCAAGCCCGGCTTCGGCCCCGGCAACGTCATTCTCCTCGGCGGCGAAGTGCTCGCGCTCTCGGACGCCGGCGAACTCGTCGTCGTGGAAGCCACGCCGACCGCCTACAAGGAACTCAGCCGCGCCAAGGCCGTGACCGGCAAGTGCTGGTCCACGCCGGTCGTGAGCAACGGCCGCGTGTATGTTCGCAGCACGAAGGAAGCGGCTTGCGTCGACGTCGCGGCGAAGTCCGCGCAGAACTGAGCGGACTGACTTTTCGCAGGCGGGCTGGCGGCAGCGTCAGCCCGCTTTGCTTTGCCGGCGTCGGGTTCTTCTCTGAAGTGCGAGTGAGATGACTTTGCCTTCGTCAGCTTCCGCGTAACCGCTTACGGTTCCTGCCGTCACCAGTCCTGTGCTGGATTGGTCCGCAGAGTGTTTATGGGTGAGCAGCCCGGCTTGGATGTCGCGGTGTGCCTGGCGCGCGTGCGCGAGCGTGATGAAGACGCCGCCCGTTCGCTGGTCGGGCATCTCTATCCGCTCGTCATCAAAATCGTCCGCGCGCACCTGCCGCGCCGGCTCGATGAGGAAGATTTGGCGCAGGAGATTTTCATGAAGATCTTCGCCAATGCCGCGCAGTATCGGGGCGAAGTGCCGTTCGAGCACTGGGTCTCGCGCGGGGCGGTGAGCACGGGCTTCGACCGCCTCCGCGCGCAGCAGCGCCGGCCGGAATGGCGCTGGGCCGACTTGTCCGAGGGCGAAGCGGAAGCGCTCGACGCCGTGCTGCATGCGGAACACGAGGCGCACCCGTCCCACGCGGCGGACGCAGGCGCACTGGTCGGCAAGCTGATGCAAATGCTCAGTCCCGAAGACCAGCTCGTCATCCGGTTGTTGGATTTGGAAGAGCGGTCGGTCGCGGAAATCGCCGCGCAAACGGGCTGGAGCCAGACGCTCGTAAAAGTCCGGGCTTTCCGGGCGCGGCGGAAATTGCGGAAGCAGCTTGAACAACTTGAGCAACAGAAACGCCATGAGTGAAACGAAGGACAGTTGGCAGAAACTCGCGCGGCTCGCGCGTCAGGCTCCGCAGCCCGCGGCGGCGGAGCTGCCTTTTGGTTTTGCGACGCGCGTCGCGGCGCGGTGGGCGGGTGGCGAGACGCCTGCGCCGTCCGCGTGGGAAGTGTGGGAGGTGCTTTCGCTGCGTGGCCTCGTGCTGGCCGGCGCGCTGATGGTGGCGGTGTTGTTCACGAGCTACGACCTCACCACGCCCGGCTGGACGCAGCAATACACCGTGGCCGACGCGGCGGTGAACCCGATTTTTGAGGAATGAACTGGCTCCGACATTGGAAGGTGGTGCTCGCGTTGTGCGCCTTGTTTGTGCTCGGCGCGGCGACGGGCTCGGTCATCACCCTCAAGGTCGTCAAGCGCGTCATTGAGGCCCGCACGAACCCGGAGCGGATGTCGCAGAACTTGCTCGGCGAGTATCAGCGCCGCCTCAAACTCACACCTGAGCAAGCCGACAAAATCCGTCCCATCCTCCAGCGGACCGGGCGCGAGATGTGGGACCTCCGCACGGAAATGTCGGGGCGCACGTTCCAAGTCATCCGCCTCTCGCACGAGGAAATCGCCGCTGAACTCACGCCCGAGCAGCGCGAGGAGTTCACGAAGCTGAACCGCGAAATGCGCGAGCGTCTGCGTCAGCAAGGCCCGCCGGGACCGAAGGGCTTGCCGCCGATGAAAGGGCCCGGGGCATTTAGTCGGCCGGTCCCTCCCGAGGCACCGAAGCAGCCGGAGCCAAACAAATGAAACGCTTGCCGTTCATTCTTTGTGTCGCCTTGGTTCTGTCGGCCTCAGCCGCCGAACCAGTGCGGCTGCTCGACCCCACTGGCAAAGCGCACGAGCCGCTCAAATCCGCCCCTGACCGCAAGGCCACGGTCATCATCTTCACGCTCCCGGATTGCCCCATTGCGAATGCCTTCGCGCCGGAAATCAACCGGCTGGCGGCGGACTATTCGGCGCGCGGCGTCGCCTTCTATCTCGCGCACGTTGACCGCGAGTTGTCCGCCGCGGACGCCCGCAAGCATGCCGCTGACTACGGCTACCGTTTTCCCGTCTTGCTGGATTCCCAACACGCGCTCGTGTCCGCACTGGGTGCAACGAAGACGCCGCAAGCCTTCCTCCTCGGGCCTGACGGGAAGACGCTTTATCACGGCCGCATCAACAACCTCTTTGCTGACTACGGCACGCGCCGGCAAGCCGTTACGCAGCACGACTTGCGGGACGCGCTCGGCGCCGTGCTCGCCGGCAAACCAATCGCGCGGCCCTTCACCGAAGCCATCGGCTGCCACATCCAAACCATCGCGCCTACCAAGACTCCATGAAACTCCGCCTCCTGCTCGGTCTCGCCCTCGTCGCGCTGCTCGCGTTTGCCGTCCCGCGCGCGAAGTCCAACCCCAAGCCGAAGACTGCGGACGCCAAACCGTTGGTCTATTCGCCGCGCGCCGCGAACACGCTGACCTTCACCAAGGACGTTGCGCCGATTCTCTTCGCCAACTGTGCGTCGTGTCACCGCGCGGGCGAGGTCGCGCCGTTTGCGTTGACCAGCTACGCGGACGCTGCCAAGCGGGCGAAGACCATCGCCAGCGTGGTGGAGAAACGCGTCATGCCGCCATGGAAAGCGGCGCCGGGGCCGGCCTATGTGGACGAGTGCCGGTTGACCGATGAGCAGATCGGCCTCATCAAACAATGGGCCACCGAGGGCGCGCAGGAGGGCAACGCCGCTGATCTGCCTGCGCTGCCGAAGTTCCCCGAGGGCTGGCGCAACGGCGAGCCGGACTTGGTTTTGGAAATGCCCGAGGCCTTCACTGTTCCCTCCGAAGGCCGTGACATTTACCAGAACTTCGTCATCCCGACGGGCTTCAAGGAAGACAAGTGGCTCTCCGCGGTGGAGATTCACCCGGGCAACCGCCGCGTCGTCCACCACGTGCTCGTGCATCTCGATGTCTCCGGCAAAGCGCGCGAGTTCGACGCGCAAGACCCCGGCCCCGGCTATCGCACGCGAGGCGGTGTGGGCTTTCCGAGCGCTGGCCAGATCGGCGGCTGGGCTCCCGGCAATGTCGCGCGGCGGACACCCGAAGGCATCGCCATGCCGGTGCCGAAGAACTCCGACGTTGTCATCCAAGTCCACTACAACTTGAACGGGAAGGTCGAGACGGACCGCACGAAGATCGGTCTCTATTTCGCGAAAGGCCCCGTGGACAAACGCGTCCGCCTGTTTCCGCTTGCGGGCCGCGTGAACATCCCCGCCGGCGATGCCGACCATCTGGTGACCTCCTCCATGCCCGTGCCGTCGGACGTGACACTGCGGAGCGTGATGCCGCACATGCACCTGCTGGGCCGGGAAATGCGCATCTACGCCACGCTGCCCGATGGCAAGGAGCTTCCGCTCGTCCATGTGCCGGAGTGGGATTTCAACTGGCAGATGAGCTACGCGTTCAAGGAACCGGTGAAACTGCCGCGCGGCTCGCGGGTTTCGCTCGAAGCGCACTACGACAACTCCGCCGACAACCCGTGCAACCCGAATTCGCCGCCCAAGCCCGTGCGGTGGGGCGAGCAAACCACGGACGAAATGTGTCTGGCTTACCTGAACTTCACCGTGGACAGCGAGAGCCTCACGCATGGCAAGACCGTGCCGAGTGTCACCGATTACTTGCGCCAGCTCGGTGAGGCGCGGAAGAAGAAACAGGAGAAGTAGAGCCTGCTGCAGTCGCGAGGATGATCTCGGCGCAGCGTCGGATTTGTCCGCTGGCCTCGTTCAGATGATGGGCGTGAAGGTCGCCACCGGGTCGGCCTTGCCCTTCACGGCGATGGGCGGGGCATCGCGAAACGCGAACTGGTCGCCCAGACGACTGCGGGTCGCTTCGGACACGAGGATGGTGGTGTCGTGGACCTTGGTGAGACTCTCGATGCGGGAGGCAAGGTTCACGGTGTCGCCGATGGCGGTGTATTCGCGGCGGTGCGGCGCGCCGATGTCGCCCACGACGGCGAGGCCGGTGTGGATGCCGATGCCCATGCGCAACGGCGGCTCACCGCGTCGGGCGCGCTCGGTGTTCAGTTCGGCGAGCCGGGTGCATTTCGAGCGCGCACTTCATCGCGCGGATCGCGTGGTCGGTCTGCTCCACCGGCGCGCCGAAGTAGGCCATGATGCCGTCTCCGAGATACTTGTCCAACGTGCCGCCGTGCTTGAATATCACATCCACCATGAAGGTGTGGTATTCGTTGAGGCACTCGACGACGCGTTCGCTCGGTAACTTTTCGCTCATCGCCGTGAAGTCCCGCAGGTCGTTGAAGAGGACGGAGACTTCGCACGCCTTGCCGGAGATGAGGCCGCCCTCCTGCCGCTCGACGTGTCGCGCGACCGCCGGGGAGAGGTAGCGTCCCAGGCGTTCGCGACGGGATTGCTCGAAGATGACTTGCCGGACGAGTTCGACGCGGCGCTTGAGGGCGAAGGCGCACACGCCCGCGCCCGCGCCCAGCAGCAGGACGGAAGCGGTGATGCCCCCGGCGGTGTCGCCCGCGAGCCGTTGCAGGGCGATCTGGCTGGCGACGCTGATGCCGGCGGTGAGCCAGATCTGCCGCGCTCGCAGCGCCAGCGCGGCCAGCATGATGAGGAAGAGCATGACCCCGACGGTGAACATGCTGGCGGCGCGCGCGTCGGTCGCGCTGCCCAGTGAACCGGCCTGAATCAGGATGACCATGGGCACATCGAGCAGGCCCACCACGGAGCCACTGAAGCGGGCGAGTCGGTCACGCGTGCGGCCCGCGAGGAAGATCATCAGCGCGGCCACCCAGTAGAGTTCCAGCCCGCCCAGGGCTGCCCGCCACGCGGGCTGCTTCAGCACGCCACCCAGCACCAAATGCAACAGGAGGAACGCCGAGAGCGCCGCGAGCCGGACGCGGTTGATCAACCGGGCGTTCCGCAACGTCTCCGCGGCCATGGCATCGCTGAACGCCTCGTCGAGGAACGGGCTGTCAGCGGGCTTCATGGCGGATTCGGAGCGGGTTACTTCAGTCGCTCCAGCACTTCCTGCGCGAGCACCTCGTAGGCTGAGGCGCCGGCGCTGTATTTGTCGTAGTGGACGATTGGCTGGCCGTGACTGGGGGCCTCGGCCAGCCGGGTGGTGCGGGGAATGACCGTCTCGAAAACCTTCTCGCCGAAATGCTCGCGCACCTCACTGACCACTTGCTGCGAAAGCCGCGTGCGCCCATCGAACATGGTCATCACCACGCCGAGCAGTTCCAAACGCGCGTTCACCCCCGAGTCACGCACCTGGCCGAGCACGCGGTGGATCATGGAAATGCCTTCCAAGGCGAAATACTCGCACTGGAGCGGCACCAGCAGTGCGTCGGCAGCGGCGAAGGCATTGAGCGTGAGAATTCCCAGCGACGGCGCGCAATCAATCACGATGAGATCGAAGCGCTTCGCCTCGCGCACTGGCTGCAGGGCGAGAGCGAGCCGCTGCAAGTGGTTCTCCAGCCGCGCGAGTTCAATCTCCGCGCCGCACAAGTCCACTTCGCTGGGCACCAGTTCCAACCGCTCGAACGCGGTCTTCTTTATGCGCTGGGTCAACGTGTCCTCGCCCAGCAGCGCGCGATAGCTGCTTGCGCCCTCGGTCTTCTCGATGCCCACGCCGCTGGTGGCGTTCGCCTGCGGGTCAATGTCCACGAGCAGCACGCGCTGACCGAGGTTGGCGAGACAGGCGGCGAGGTTGACGGCGGTGGTGGTTTTGCCCACGCCACCCTTTTGGTTCGCCACGGCGATGACTTTGGTCGGCACAGGGGGATTTAAGGAGAGGGCAGGGGACGGCGCAAGGTTGCAGGTGCCCTGCGCAAGAGTTCCGGCCGCGAGCGCGGTCCGTGAAACCGAGCGGGCGGGGAAGAGTGGCGGGCTCGCCGCTCAACCGTCCGTGGGTTTCCTCCCCCAGCCCCGTGAAACTTTTCGGACACAATGTTTGTCCATCGTCCTATTGACGCCGTCTGGTCGAGTTTGTAGCTTCGCCGCGCTTTCGAGTTCCAAAGTAGCTCAATGGTAGAGCACCCGGCTGTTAACCGGGTGGTTGTAGGTTCGAGTCCTACCTTTGGAGCCACCTCCTGCGTCAGCCCTGCCCAAAGGCCCTATCAAAAGTTGACTTGGCATCCTTTCGGCTTTATTGAATCGAGCGAATCATTTGCCAGCAGATTCTGTGAACTTGAGCTTCCATAAGCACCTCGGTTTGACCTCGAAGCGGCGGGCGGGATTCTCGGGCCGGGAGGCGTTCACCTTGGCGGAAGTTGTCATTTCCGCCGGGATTGCCGCCATGACCGTGGCGGGAATCATCTACGGTTACACCCAGTCCACCAAGCGGGCCGAGTGGTCCGGCTACTCCCTGGCAGCCCAGGCACTGGCGGTGCAGCGGTTGGAGCAGACGCGTGCAAGTCGCTGGGACCCGGACGCGGGTGTGGATCAGTTGCTGAGCGCCAATTTCCCCAGCCAGACGCTGGTGCTTGATGTCCCTGTCATCGGCACCAATGCCGCCTACGCGACGAATGTGACGACCATCACGACGATCGCGGCAACCCCGCCGCTGTTGCGTATGATCCGGGTGGACTGCACCTGGAAGTTCCCCACCACGGGACGGGTGTTCACCAACACCGTCGCCACCTATCGCTCCCCCGACAACTGAGATGCACCTCGCCGCCATCAAGTGGGTTCCAGCCCAGCCCTTCGGACAGCGGGCCTTCACGCTCGTCGAGATGATGATCTCGATGGCGTTGATGACCATGGTGCTGGGCGGGGTGATTTACAGCCACGTCATGGGCGGCAGGCTGATGCAGCTCACGACGGCGAAACTCGGGGCCAACGACTCGGCGCGCAAGGCGTTTGGGAAACTGCAGGACGAAATCCGGGCCGCCAAAACCATCAAGGTGGGCGACGGCAGCGCCACGACCTTTGTGGCGGCGACCAACGGCTCCGCGCTGCAAGGCCGGTCGCTCCAGAACTACCCGCGCACCAACACCGGTTGGTGGATCCGCTACTTTTCTGACACCAACGCGAGCGAACTGCGCCGGGTGACTTCGAGCAACAGCACCCCCCAGCTCATCGCCTCCTACGTGACCAACGCGATCCTCTTCTCCAAGGAGGACTATCTGGGCAGCACGCTCACCACGGATACGGGTAACTGCGCGATCAACGTGCGCCTCCAGTTTTACCAGCTCTCGTATCCGATGACGAAAATCGGGACGAACAACTTCTTCGACTACTACCAACTGCAGACCCGCATCACGCGCCGGGCACTGGAATGAAAGGGCTGTCATGAAAATATTGCCGCTCCCCCGCCGAGCCGTTCCTGGTGGCTATGCCTTGGTGATGGTGATGGTCTTTGCCGCCATCGGGCTGATGGTCCTGACCGCCTCGATGAACTGGGCGTCGCAGACGGCCCTGATGAACGAGCGCAACAACCAGCTTTCCACCACCTTGTATGCGGCGGAGGCGGCGACCGAAAAGATCATCACCCGCCTCATGCGCGACTATGACACCAGCGGCGAGGCCGCCGTGTATGCCAACCTGGCCTCCTACCGGACCAGTGTGCCCACCAGCGCGGAGGACTCGCTCTGGAGCACCTACCAGTTCTCCAACGGCTCGGGCGTGACCAACCAAAGCTATGTGAACCGCAGCGTGGCGCAGACCTATGTTCCGCTGGAGTCCCAATACTCCGGCCTGAGCGGCTTCGCGTCCACCTACCGCGTCGTGTCGAATGCCAAACAGACGAACGGCCGCTTCAACGTGACCAACGCCGTGCAGCAGGACGTGCAGCTCGCCTCCATTCCGGTTTTTCAGTTCGCCATCTTTTACAACAGTCTCCTTGAGTTCACGATGGCGGCCCCGCTGGTGGTGGGCGGGCGCGTTCATGCCAACAGCAACGTCTTCCTCGGCTCCTCGGCGGACCTGACCCTCCAGCAGGACATCACCGCCACCGGCACCATCGCCAAGCAGGCCTGGTTCGGCTACGGGCTTTCGACCTTCACCGGGGCCATCAATTATCCGGCCAATGTCGCCACCAATGTCCGGTCGTTGTCCCTGCCCATCGGCACCAACAACTCCGCCGCCGCCGTGCGTGAGGTCATCAACATGCCACCCACCAGCGAGTCCATGGGCTCGGCGATGGGCCAGCAGCGCTACTACAACAAGGCCGAGCTGTTGATCCTCGTCAGCAATGCCACGGTAAATGTGCAGGTCAAGACGCCCTTCGACGCGTCGCCGCTTTCGATCAACTGGACCAACGCCAACTACTTCATCACCACCAACCTCAGCTTTACTGACCAGCGCGAGGGCAAGACCAGCCTCACCACCGAGATTGACGTCGGCCGCTTCCGCACTTGGGCGGCGACCAACGCTACCGTGATCAGCAAGCTGGGCTCAGGCAACGCGCCCAACATCATTTACGTCGCCGACAATCGCACCACCACGTCCAGCCAGCTCGCGGCGGTGCGCCTGATCAACGCGCAGACCCTGCCCACGCGCGGCCTCACGCTGGCCACGGTGAATCCGCTCTACGTCAAGGGCCACTTCAACTGCACCAACGCGGCGCATCTGGGCACGACCAACACCACCTCCAGCCAGCCGGCCTCGCTGATCTCGGACGCGCTCACCATCCAGTCCGGCAGTTGGAGCGATGCCGCCAGCACGTCCAGCTACACCTCCCGGGTGCCCTCGGATACCACGATCAACGCCGCCCTGTTGTCCGGCATGGTTTACTCCTCCTCGGATGGCGTCACGATCCGCAGCGGCGGCGTGGTGAACTTCCCCCGCCTGCTGGAAGCCTGGAGCGGTCGCACGCTCACGCTCAACGGCTCGCTGGTGAACCTCTACGACAGCGCCCGCGCCACCGCCCCGTTCCAGTGGCCGGGCGCCTACTACTCCGCGCCCAACCGCAACTTCAACTTCGATCCGAACTACCTCGACGTGACCAGGCAGCCGCCCGGCACGCCCGAGCTGCGCACGCTCATCCGCGGCAGTTGGGTCAACGCGCCGCCGAACCGGACCAATTATGTCGCCGTCTTCTAGCCGTTTGCCGTTAGGTGTCGCTCTGCTGTGCGCGCTGCTTTGCCTCCCGGCCGGAGCGCAGCCGGCGGCGCCGATCAGCCCGCCCGCCTTTCACCTCACCACCACCCGCCATGAACTGGAGGGACTCGGTCATTATTACCGGGCCGTTGCCACCATGGGCACTAACCAGTTCGCCTTCATCGTGCCCAAGGGCTATTCCATGAAGCTCGACGAGGCGAATCGCCAGTTGCGCGCCGTCGAGCGGGAGGATAAGTGCGCGATCACCGTCCGGCTCCTCGAAACGCCCACCAATGCGGTGGACGCCGTCACGCAGAGCCTCAAGCCGGCGGTGTTCCGTGAGCTGCTCCTGCAACGATTCGCCACGGGCCGGATCACCGAGGAGTTGCCCGTCAGCGCCGGCGGCCGCGCGGGACTGGGATTTGACCTCACCTGGAAGAGCGAGGCCGGGTTCAACCTCCACAGTCGGATCGCCTTCGTCCCCACACGGGCGGGGCTGGTCGAGTTTCACCTGCTGGCCGGCGCGGCGGAGCTGCAGGAATCCAAATACGCCTTCAACAGCCTTATGCTGACCTTCCGCGTGGCGGAGAACGGCAAGCTCGAACTGCCGGAACTCCTGAACAAGCTCTGAACGGCGGGCCAGTTCCTTCGTCCTCCCGCCCGGCTCAGGCTGCCGGGCCAAATACCAGAATGTGAAGGACCGCGTGCTGCCAGTGCATGAGCAACGCCGCCGCCAGCAGCGCCCCGGCCGACACGTCGCGCCGCTCGAACTTGTCTCCCGTTCCCCGCGCGCGGACGAATTCCAGGAGCGCCCCCGTCGGACAGCCGTATTTGCAGTATGCCTTAGGGACGAACGGTGCGGCCAACAGGCCGATAACCGCCACGGCGATCGTCGCCGCTCCCGCCGACCGGATGACGTAGGCGTCAAACGGCTCCAAGCCAGCGAGGTCGAAGTCCAGCGGCAGCATCACCACGAACAGCACGCGGAGCAGCAGGCTCGCCGGTAGCCAGCGCAGCGCTTGGTCCAACGCCGCCGGCACGCGCACGCGCCAGCGCGCTGGCGCGTGGCGCGTGAGAAGTTCCTGCGCCGCGCCGTGCGGGCAGAGCTGCTGGCAATCCAGCGGGCGCTTCGCTGCCCACGGCACCGCGAAGGCGGCGGCGGCGCACAGCACGAGGCCGGGTGCCATGCGCCACGCGC
>JBJTAU010000050.1:0-4280 GCA_046090965.1 Limisphaerales bacterium
TAGAGCACCGTGGCCGCGAAGCTCCCAGCCAGCTACCTCGACTCGCCGCTCACGCAGCTTGGTTGGAACGCCCGCTGGGAAGCCGCCTTCGCACCACATCGCGAGGCTGGTCTCGTGCCCGCCCGCGTGGCGGCGGAGGATCGGCACTATTACAACGTGTTCACCACGGATGCTGAACTGATCGCGCAGGTCACGGGCCGGCTGCTGCACGAGTCTAAACCCACGCAACTCCCCAAGGCTGGAGACTGGGTGGCGGTGGCGCTGCACGAGGGCGAAGACAAGGCCACCATCCACGCGGTGCTGCCACGTGCGACGCAGGTGTCGCGCAAGGTCGCCGGGCGCAAAGCTGACGAGCAGGTGCTGGGCGCGAACCTCGACGTAGTGTTCATCGTGCAGGGACTGGATGACAACTTCAACCTGCGTCGGCTCGAACGTTTCCTCGTCATGGTCCACGAGGGCGGGGCCAAGCCAGTCATTCTCCTGAACAAGACCGACCTTTGCCCGCACACGGCGCAGCGGCTCGCCGAGGTGAAGGCCGCCGTCGGCGAAACGCCCGTGTTCGCCGTTTGCGCGATCACCGGCGCGGGGGTGAAGAGCCTATGGCAGTGGATTCATACGGGGGTGACCGTGGCTTTCATCGGCTCGTCGGGCGTCGGCAAGTCCACGCTTATCAACCGGCTCTTCGGCGAGGAGCTGCAGGATACCTTGCCCGTGCGCGAGAAAGATGCGAAGGGTCGGCATACGACCACGCGTCGCGAACTGCTCGTGCTGCCGCGCGGCGGCGTGGTGATCCATACGCCGGGAATGCGCGAGTTTCACCTCTGGCTGGCGGACACGGGTTTGCAGGACACGTTTCCGGAGATTGAGGCGCTTGCCCTGAGCTGCCACTTCACGGGCTGCGGCCACACCGTTGAGAAGAAGTGCGCCGTGCTTGCCGCCGTCGAAACCGGCCACGTCACGCGGGACCGCTATCGAAATTACCTCAAGCTGCGCGGCGACTTGAAGCAGCTAGCGGAGACCACTGCCCCCGCCCGCGAGGCCCGCCAGTGCCGCGTCCGCATGGCGCAGCGGAAGTCTTTCCAGATCCGGCCGGACGAGTCGGGGGAGGACTGAATCTCCGGAGGCTCACGCCTCCTTCACGATGGCGAGGAACTGCTTCATCGCCGGCGAGAGCACTTTGTTCTTCTTGAACAGCGCGGCCAGCGGGCGATGAAACTCTTCGCCCTCGAAGGGCACCTGCACCAGCGTCGCCTTAGACACTTCCTGCGCGATCGTCGTCTGCGGCAGAATGGACACGCCGGCGTCGATCTCCACCGCGCGCTTCACGGTCTCCACGTTGTCGAACTCCATCACCGTCTGCACGGTCACGCCGTGGTCGCGGAAAATCTTGTCGATCGCCTTGCGGGTCGGGATGTCCGGCTCGAAACCGATGAACTTCTGGCCGGTGAGCGAAGCGATCGGAATGGTCTTGAGCTTGGCGAAGGGATGCTGCGGGTGGCAGACGAGCACCATGCGGTCCTTGCGCAACGGGACGACTTCGAGCCGCGGATCCTTGTTGGGGTAGGCGACGAGGCCGAGGTCCACGACATTGCCGAGCACGTCGTCATAGACCTGATTCGCGCGGCGATACTCGACGTGGATCTTCACCGTTGGATAGCCCTTCAGGAACTTCTTCAAGTAGGGCGGCAGATCGTGCAACCCGATGCTGTAGATGGTGGCGACGCGGATGGAGCCGGAGACTATATCGCGGACTTCCTGAAGCTTGTTCTCCAGCTCGTCGTAGGTGCGGCAGATGCGCTTGCTGTAATCGTAGAGGATCTCGCCCTCGCGCGTGAGGCGGAACTTCTTCTTGCTCCGCTCGATGAGCATGGCCTTGAACTGCCGCTCCAGTGCGCTGATCTGCTGGCTCACGGCGGACTGGGTGACGCCGTTGATCTGGGCGGCCTTGGTGAAGCTCTCCGTCTCGCTGAGGTCGCAGAACACCTTGAGGCTGGAAAGTTGCATGGGCCAATCAAAGACCAAAGCCAGGAATGCGTCAATCAACCCATCGCCGCCCTCCGGGGGCCACCACAAGTGCCACCACTTGCCCGGTTCAAGAATTTCCTTCGCAAACAGGCCGGTTTGTGCTTCTTTGTGCGCGTGCGCGTTCCGGCGGTCGCGCTTCGTTGGCCGACGCCGAACAGCCAGTTTAACACACTATAAAATCAGCGTTTCAGTTCGGACTCGCCTTGCTGGTGCTCGCCTTCGGCACCGCCGCCGCCACTGCCCTGCCGGGCCGCGCGGAAGTGATGAAAGTCGTCGGCACCGCCACCGCCACCGATGGCAACGGTGCCATCAAATCCATCACGCAAGGCATGGTGCTGGGCGCGGGCGACACCATCACCTCCGGGGCCAACTCCGTTGTGGACTTGAACCTCGGCATCAACGGCGACTACCTCCGCATTGATCCGGACACCAGCTTGAAGATTGACAACCTCGACATCGCCAACGTCGCGCAACGCACGGTTACAACGCAGCTCAACGTGAACCGCGGGGCAATCACCGGCAACGTGGTCAACAAACTCAGCGTGGCGTCCAAATACGAGATCAAGTCCGCCAGCGGTGTCGCCGGCATTCGCGGCACGGTTTACTCGATGCAGACTGATGCCACCGGAAAGATCACCCGCATTGTTTGCACTTCGGGCACCGTTACCTTCGTTGACCGGGGCGTGACCATCACGATCTCCGCCGCGAATGGCGCGAAGGCTTACACGCCCCCTCCGGCAGGCACGACGCCGACTCATGCTATGGTTGGGGCTCCGACACCAGCTGAGGCGGAGATGACGGCAACTATCGGCAATTCGTTGCAATCGCCAAGCGGGGGCCAGACGGTGGTCGGCGGCACCACGATCGTCAACAACCCCAGCGACGTTTCGGTTTCGCAGTGAGCGAAGTTTAGCAGACGCTTCCACCAGAGCCCGCCGTGACCCGAAGTCCGGCGGGCTTTTTACTTCTTCGGCCACGAGAAGCTGGCCGCGCCTCCACCCACTGTTTTGGTCGTCACAACATCCTCCAACCGGTTTCAGCCGCGCGCCGCGTGTGGGTGGGAGGTGGATTCGCCTGCGCCAGGTCGTGCGGGTGTATCGGCGGCTACAGCTGCCAGTCACAGAAGCGCTCGGCTGCGTAAATCCTCCGCACGCCTTCTTCGAACGCTGTTTCGCCGTGGACAACGGAGATCGTTGATCTGGAAGCAGGAACGGGCTGGGCTTACGGGCTGATGGGCTCGGCGTTCCAGACTTTGAGGTCGTCGATGAAGCCATCCTTGCCGGCGACGCCAAACTCGATCTTGGACTTCGTGTGGTGGGCAATGCCGGAAGATTTGAGGTAGCCGGCGGGCTTCCCGTCCAAAGTCACTCGCATCGTGTCGCCGATGGTCTCGACGACGAGGGCATACCATTGGCCGGGCTCGAGCTTGGCAGGGTAGGTGACCGTCCGGCCTTGGAGGAGCCGGGTGCGCTCAGCCTTCTTGTTGGGATCCTTGTTCATCTCGTAGATGTCGTTGCGCATGGTGCCATCGCGCTCGTCAATCAGCGTCACGCCATTGAGGCGAACCTGGGCACGACAAATGTGGCCGTAGTGTGCGCCGGTGTATTTTCGGTCGTCGAACTCGACGTCAATCATCGTGGCGCCTTCGAATTTGATCCGGCATTCCACGACGCTGTCCTTAGTGGGGATTTCAAGTCCATGCACGGCTGCGTGGGCTTTGATGACAGACTTTCCGTCGGCGCTGGGAACGTCCTTGTCGCGAGTCTGCGTGCCCTTGAGGGCGGCCTGCTCGACAACGAAGGTTGGCACGACCTTGTGCCAGAGCTTGGCCGGCTCGGCCCCGGAGAAGTCATCGGCGAAGAGCAGTTCCTTCTTCTTCGCGATGGAGATGGCCGGAATTGGAGGCAAGTCGGCAGCGAACGCGGTCGCGGCAGTGATGGTGAGGAGTAGTAGTAAGCTTCGCATGGCATGGCAGAGTCTCAATCCCGGGCGCTGGTTACAAGGAGATGAGCGGGCCGCCGGCCCAAACAAAACAACCCGGACACTCTCGTGTCCGGGTTGTTCACAGTCGGAATTGCCCGTTGCTGGCCTTACGCCTTGGGCTGCTCTTCAGCAGCGGGCGCGGCGGGAGCGGTCTCGCCACCGCCTTCGGCCTTCTCGCGCTCTTCCATGGCGGCCTTGCGGGAGAAGCGGACGCGGCCGCGCTCATCGGAGCCGATGCACTTGACCGAGATTTCGTCGCCGATCTTGACGAG
>JBJTAU010000051.1:0-4936 GCA_046090965.1 Limisphaerales bacterium
ACGGCTTCGGCGAGCCACTGCGGGGGGAGTGTGTGACTGCCGCGGGTGGCTGCGTTGAAGGTTTCACCCGCACAGCTTGCCATAGATGAGATGATGGCAGTCTGGAGTCGTGAGTCTTGAGTAGCCGGCGCAACGAGCGAAGCCAGCGAGCCAGCTGCACGCTCCTTATTCCATGAGGTCAATTGGCCAGCACTGAGGGCTTGCTGAAACACAGCGCGTGCCGAATACGGATTGAACCGGGCGCGAAACTTTTCCAAGCCCTCGCCTTGAAGCGAAGCCTCGGTCAGTTTTGGCAGGACAGGTTCGAGGATTCGGAACAGTTGTTCCAATACCGCTTCATGCGCGTCACCGAGGGCCGTGCCGAGCATTTCCGGCGAGAGAGCACTCATGCCTTCCAGCGTGCAAAGCGCCTGCACCCGAGCCTTCGCATTTGCCGCTGACTTCACGAGCGTTTCCAATGGCTTCACCGCCGCCTTGTCCTGCCGTTCCACCAGCAGGCGTTGCACGGTGTCGCGTTGCCAGCCGCTCGGAGAGTCGAGGGCGGCGACGAGTTGGGTCGTGTTCAGCTTGGCGAGGTTCGGGACGAGTCGGCGCGGTTGGTCCACGGGGACGACGCGCCAGATGCGGCCTTTGTCCGCGCCGGCGCGGAGGTCGAGGCGGGCTTGTGTCTCGGACGCAATCCACTCGGGGTGTTCCAGCACGAAGCGGTAGAAGTCGGCGATGTAGAGCGCGCCGTCGGGGCCGGTCTTGAGCATCGTGGGGCGGAACCAGTTGTCGGTGCTGGCGAGGAATTCGCGGTCCTGCTCGTCGGGCGCGCGGCGGCTGGTGAAGCTCACGCCGTCGGGCACGAGGACTTCGCGGTGGACGAGGTTGTGCACCGGCTCGCTGATGAAGACGCTCGTGGCGAAGCCGGGGCCGAAGAGGTCGTCGCGGTAGGGCGCGGGCGAGCAACCGGAGGTGACGTGGTTGACGGACTGCGGCTGGTTGAAGCGGATGGGCGGCGTGCTGATGGGGAAGCAACGCGTGGAGTCGGGGTAGTTGGCGAGCATCTGCTTGCTCGACTTCACGGCGAGGTGAGGGTTGCGGCGGAGGTAGCGGTCGGGCAGCCAGTAATGCCAGAGCCAAGTGGGATTGTTGTTGCCGAACCAGTTGCCCCAGTCGTCGCGGCGGCGGCCGAACTGCGTCTGGCCTTCGATGGCCTCGAACTCGCCGGTGTCCGGGCGGAAGCGGAAGTCGCGGCCCGAAATCGAAACGGGGGAATGGGAGATAGGAGATGGGGAATGGGGCGGTGCGCCGGGGACGGTGGAGACGAAGGTGACCGTCCCGCCGCTGTCGCCGTTGGCACCGTAGATCCAGCCGTCGAGGCCCATTTCAAAACCGTTCAGGCGATGCTGCTGGTTGCCCTCGCGGAAGCCGGTGAAGAGGACTTTCACCACGTCGGCCTTGCCGTCGCCGTCGGTGTCTTCGGCGTAGAGAATGTTCGGCGCGGTGCTGATGAGCACGCCGTTGCGCCAGGGCATGATGCCGTTCGGGAACGGCAGGTCGTCGAGGAAGAGGGTGGACTTCTCGTAGAAGCCGTCGCCATCGAGGTCTTCGAGAATCTTCACGCGTCCGCCGGGCTTGCCCTTGCCGTCCAGGCCGAGCGGGTAGTCGCGCCTCTCCACGACCCACCGGCGACCGCGCGCGTCCCACTCGAAGGCGCACGGGCTTTCGACCTGCGGCTCGGCGGCGACCAGCTCGACGCGGAAGCCGGGGCGGGTTTGGAAACACGCCTGCGACTCGGCGGGCGACTTCGGCGCAGGCACGTCGAAGGCGATGAGTTCGGAGAAGGACTTGCGCCAGACGACGTCGGGCAGGTGGCCGGTGTCTTCGTTTTGGACGAAGAGCTGGTTGCGGTGGAACCACGCGCCGTTGTTGCGATGCGGGCCGGAGCGGACGAAGGGGGGAATCTCCTTCGGAGAAGGTTGAAGGTTAAAGGTTGACGGTTGAAGGGAAGCGCGTTGCTCATGGACCACTTTGTGTGACCAGCCCTGCGTCCAGCCGAGGCCGGGTTTCACGTCCTTGGCCCAGAGGTAGATGGCGTATTCCTTTTCGTTGGAGAGGATGAGGTCGTCGAAGCCGTCGCCGTTGAGGTCCACGAAGCGGAGGCCGTTGTCCTCGCCGCGCTCGTTGACGAGGGCGAGGCCGGGCGGCAGGGCGTAGGGGAGTTTCTTCCAAGTGCGCTCGGCGTCGGACCACGCGAAGAGGGCGGTCTGCTTGTCGTTGCTGACGAGGAGTTCGCAGCGGCCATCGCGGTCGAAGTCGCGGAAGCGGACGCCGTGATCGAGCATGAAGGTGCCAGCGATGATGGTGCCGTCGTCTAGTTTCGTTCCGGCCCGAAGTCTGCCGTTCGGGACCGTGATGATTTGGTCATCGCCTGTTGGCAACCCGGAGAAAAAATCCGGCAGCCGCTGCCAGTCGGTTCTAGCGAATTGCCAAGCGCTCTTCGAAATGCCGTCGTTGAAAACGGCGGCGACTTGACCACTCGAATGGGGCACGCCCAGTCGCACTCCGAGGTCGGTGGAGTAGGGTTCCGAGTGCCACATTTGGCTGGAAATGTTTTTTGGCCTCGGTCCCGGAGCGAAGACAAAAGTGTTTGTGATGGAAAATCCTGACTCTAGCCAAACCTTGTCGGACGGCGACCAACGTCGAGTAGCTTGGACAGCTTGATTGCCGAGAACCGCGTCCATGAACCCGTCGTTGTCCAAGTCCAGGAGTCGAACGCCGTTCTCAAGGCCGCCTCGTTCAGCTCGCAGTGAGTTTCCCTTCAGCGTGTTCTTGTTCAGCCGTTCCACCGCCTCCTTGAACGTCAGGAACTTCACCTTCTGGCCGTGCGTGCGCTCGGCGTGGTCAATGAACTGGATGATTTGGTCGGCGCGAATCCAGCCGTGCGGGTGGAAGATGAAGGTGAAGACGCCTTGCGCGCGGACGACGGCGTCGAGCGCGAGCTGCCAGTCGGCGACGGTGGCGGCGTTGGTGGGGCCGTGGGCGTTGAAAGCCTCCCAGTCGCTCGGGACCATCGCGGGGAACTCCCAGCAGGTGCGGTTGATGACGTAGGGATAGGGGTAGTCCTCGATGTAAGTGCCGAAGTTCGCGAGGGACTTCTTTGTGACGGCGTTGGTCGTCGCGGGGAAATATTTTCGGAATGTCGAAGGGCGAGTTTCGAATGGGGAATCCTTCGTCCGAGGCGCGTCCGGCTGCGAGATTCGCCGCTCGCCATTCGCCATTCGGAATTCATCCGTGAGCAGGCACATCACGGAGGAGTCGGCTTGGAGGAAATTGCCGTCGGGGGAGGTGCGGTTGAAAATCTCGGCGTAGAAGCGCGGGCTGGGGGAGTTCATCGAGTCGCAGCACGGCATGCGGAAGGCGACGGGTTTGTTGCCGGGCACCTTGTTCAGCAAGTCCACGCCGCCGTGGTAGGTGTTCCAGGCGTTGGTGAACGAGCCCTTCTGCAACAGCGGGCACGGATGCGTGAGCGTGTGGACTTCAAGCGAGAGACCTTCGCGCAGCCACGTCTGGAGCTGCGGGTCGGCTGGCTCGACGACGTTGGCGAAGATGCTGACGGGCGCGCGGCCGTCCATGCGCTTGAGGCGGTCGAGGATGGGGCGGAGGAAGGTCTCGTATTTCTTCGACTCGCGCATGTCGTCAATCGCCAGGATGACGACGGCCTCAACGCCCGGCTCGCCGACCCATTGCGGCGTGATGAGCTTGGGGAAGTCGCGGTGCGGGTAGAAGGGATTGTCCTCGTCGAGGTAGGCGTGCCGGTTGGCGTTCGTCGAGAAGGGCGCGGCGGAGGCCGAGAAGGCGAGGAGACAGGAGATCGCAGACAGGAAACGGGGAAGCAGCTGCCGGCGCGGGTGCATGTTGGAGGGACGATAGCGTTGGCCGCGCGCTTCGCACGAGGTTTTGTGTTCAGCGGTATTGACGAACGCCGAAACAGACGCTTCCCTTCGCGGCCATGGAAATTGACCAGAACGAAATCAAAGAGTTGATCGCGAGCATCAAGGCCGAGAAGCAGGCCCAGAAGGACAAGGAAGCGCGCGACTCGTGGACGAAATACGTCTCGCTCACGCTCGTGTGCCTGGCGGTGCTGACGGCCATCGCCACGCTCAAGGGCGGCGGCTTCACCACGCGCACGCTCAAGGAACTGAACGAGGCGACCTACCAGCAGGCGCACGCCTCCGACCAGTGGGCGTTCTTCCAGGCCAAGTCCATCAAGCAAAACCTCTACGAGATCGAGGGCGACTTAACCCCCAAGGACGCGGACGCGAAGGCCATCGAGAAGGTCAAGGCGAAGGTCGAGAAATACGGCAAGGAGAAGGACGAGATCATGAAGGAGGCCAAGGCGCACGAGGCGAAGCGCGACGTGGCGCGGGCCAACGCGGACAAGGTCGCCAACCTCGGCAAGGACATGGGCATGGCCATCACGTTCTTCCAAGTGTCCGTGGCGCTGGGCGGTATCTGCCTCATCACAAAAAAGAAGTGGCTGTGGTTCGCGTCACTTGGGCTGGGCGGCTTCGCAGCGTTCAAGATGTTCACGGTGCTCAACACGGTGATTTGAGGGAGTCGCCGCGAAAGAACGCAAAGCGCGCAGAGAGAATTTGTCTCTCTGCTTATTTCCTCTGCTTTGCGTTTTCTGCGCGCTTTCGCGGCAAAGAAATCACCCTCACTTCGGCAACTGGTTGAGCGTATTCCAAAAATACCAGAAACCTTGCTGATTCCTTAATGTTTGCGCCGTGTTGCACTGTCTTGAGCGATAGTAATTGCATACAGTCCGCAGACATGGCAACCTTTTTCGCATGGCATGGCTCTACGAACGCAGTGGCTCGAAATACTGGTGGCTGGGCTGGCGGACACCGGCCGGGAAGCTTCATTTCAAGTCCACCAAGTGCGCAAA
>JBJTAU010000052.1:0-6001 GCA_046090965.1 Limisphaerales bacterium
GGGGCTTGGGCGGCTCGGCGGGCGGTGCGGGTGGAGCGGGAACCGCTGGCGTGACCTGTACGGAGGGCGCAGGGGCAGGCGCGGTGGACGTCGTGACGGTCTCGGCCGGTGGTTGGGCGAGCGCAGCCGGCTCGGCGGATGGCGCGGGCGCGGCCACCTCGGGCGCGGGCGCGGGCAACGGTTCCGGTTCCGGGGCCTTGATGATGACGAGCGGGGCGGGGGCCTCGACCACGGGCGCGGGCTCGGCGGGCTTCAGCGGCCCGAGCCTCTCCTCGAGGAACTCCGCGGTGATCTTGTCGAGCGAGCTGGAGGGAACCTTGGCTTCCTTGATGCCCAGTTCCTTGGCGATCGCGAGCACCTGCTTGCTCTCGATGCCGAGCTTCTTGGCAATGTCGTAAATGCGAACGGGCATAATGCTTGCGCGCCCGGGAGGCGGACCTCGCGGGCGCGCTCAATCAGTTAAGCTACGCGAGCGCTCCCGCCAGCGGGTTGGTCTTGGCCGCCTCTTTGATGGCGGCCAGCACCGCGCCGGCTTGCTCGCCAATCTGCGGAATCTCTTTCAAATCGTTCTCCTCGGCCTGCGTCACCACGTCTTCGAGCGCGTGGAAGCCGGTGTTCACCAGCGCCTCGGCCATCTCGCGGGTCACACCCGGCACGGCGGCGAAGGCGTCAATCGCGTGCTGGATCTTGTCACCGATGCCGACGCTGGCGACCGCCTCGGCGTCAATGTTCACCGCCCAGCCCGTCAGGCGGGAGGCGAGGCGGGCGTTCTGGCCGCGCTTGCCGATGGCGAGCGAGAGCTGGCTCTCGTCCACCAGGATTTTGATCGCGTGATTCACCTCGTCCACGGTGACGGTCTTGAGAATGGCCGGCGCGAGCGCGTTGGCGATGTAGGTCTTGATGTTCGGATCCCACTTGATGATGTCCATCTTCTCGTTGTTCAGCTCGCGCACGATGTTCTTCACGCGCTGCCCGCGGAGACCGACGCACGCGCCGACGGGATCCACCTTCGAGTCGCGGCTGTAAACGGCGAGCTTCGTGCGGAAGCCCGGCTCGCGGGCGCAGCCCTTCACCTCGACGGTGCCGTTGGCGATCTCGGAAACCTCCAGCCGGAACAGCTTCAGGACGAATTCCGGTGCGGCGCGGCTGAGGATGATCTCCGGGCCGTGCGGGCTGTTTTCGACCGCTTTGACGAAGCAGCGGATTCGCTCGCCGACCTGATACTCCTCGGTTGGGACGCGCTCGCGGTTCGGCAGCAACGCCTCGTAGCGGCCCAGATCCATGATTACGTCCGAGCGCTCGAAACGCCGCACCGTGCCGCTGACGATGTCGCCGACGCGGTCCTTGAACTCGTCGAAGATGAGCGCCTTCTCCGCGCGGCGCACCTGCGTGAGCAAGGCCTGCTTGGCGTATTGGGCCGCGATGCGCCCGAAGCCGGTGGGCGTAACCTCGACCTCCAACTCCTCGCCGATCTGGGCGTCGGCCTTCTTCCGGCGCGCCTCGGTGAGGGAAATCTGGTCGTGCTTGGAAATCACCTTGTCCGCGACGATGAGCTTGGCAAAAGCCCGGATGTCCCCGGATTTGGGGTCAATCAGGCAGCGCAACTCACGCGCCGGGCCCACGGCCTTCTTGGCGGCGGAGACGAGCGACTCCTGGACGGCGCCGACCAGGACATCCTTGCTGATGACCTTTTCTTTTTCCAAGAAATCCAAGATGGCGAGAAAATCAGCATTCATAATTCGACCCGTGCCTGCGCCCTTTCAGGGGCAAAAAAAAGCCGGAAAAAATTCCGACTTCACACGCTGGCGAACCAGCAACTTCGTTTACCGTGCGGCAAGTTAGAGGTGGCTAAAATCACCGTCAAGCCTCAATTCCGGCTCTGCAGGGATCGGCCATGGCCGGGCGCATCTGGACACTGCCCCCGTAGTGGGTCGGGCCACTGGCCCGACAAGTAGTTCGGGCTGCCAGCCCGAACCAGCGCCGCCCAAGCTGGCAGCTTGGGCTACGTGCCGGACTGGCAGCCCGGCCTACTGCCCATCGGCCGGCGCCCCTCCTGCCTTCGGGGGCAGTGTCCAGATGCGCCCGCCATGGCCTGCCGCGCCGTCTGGCACTTGCCAAATAAGCGCGGATTGCCAATAGTGCCCCACAGAGTTGCAATGCCTATGAACCGCCCCACTGCCAACATGCTTCCGGCGATCTCCCCTCGCGCTCGCCGCGCCGGCTTCACCCTCATCGAACTCCTCGTCGTCATCGCGATCATCGCCATTCTGGCGGGCCTGCTGCTGCCGGCGCTCTCAAAGGCGAAGCAGAAGGCGGTGCAGATCCAATGCACGGGCAACCTCAAGCAGTCTGCCATGGCTGTGCTGCTCTACGCCGAAGATTTCAACGACAAACTGTGCGGCAAGCCGACCGAGGGTCTTTGGAGCGGTCAAACGGCGCAATACACCCGGACAACCGACGATCAGCTTGTGGCATACATTGCTTCCTACGTTGGGCACCCGCGCAAGGAAACTTTGGCCGCCGGCGTGACTGAAACGGTGAACAATTTCTTCTGCCCCGGTTTCAAGCGCGCTGCCACGCAGTCCACAGCTACGGGCTTTGGCCGGCAGGACTACATTCTGCCGGGCGCGAGTCCGGAGCTCGACGAGCCGACCGGACCGACGGTGGCTCTCGGCCAGCCGCCTTTTGGCTATCCGCCAAACAGCAACACTCCGCCTTCTCCAATCTACCCACCCATGCGACTGAATCAGCTCATCGGGTTCGCCTCCGCCAGCCGGATCTTCATGACGGTGGACTCGGATCAGCTTGGCTCACCGACAGCGGGTTGGTCGGCCGTGCTCCCCGTCCGGCCTAGCCACGGCAACATCCGCAACGCGGCCTACTTCGACGGCCACGTCGCGACTCGCAAGGCGGTCGCCAACAATTACTAACCGCAGCCGGAAGTTTCCCAGCCGGCAAGGCCGCCGAAATCACGAGACGGCTTTACTTCGCCAGTTCCCGCAACGCCGTCTTTAGCACCTTGCCCGTCGCGTTGCGCGGAAGCGCGGGCAGGACGCGGAATTGACGCGGGACCTTGTAGTCCGCCAACCGCTCCCGCACGAAGTTGTGCAGCGCCTTCTCGTCGAGCGTCGCGCCTTCGGCCATCACCACGAAGGCGAGCGGTTGCTCGCCCCGCCGCGCGTCCGGCACGCCGATGACCGCCGCGTCCTTCACACCCGGGAACCGGTGGATGACCTCCTCAACCTCGCGCGGATAGACGTTGATGCCGTTGACCAGCAGCATGTCCTTCTTGCGGTCGGTGATGTAGTAGAAGCCGTCGGCGTCGCGATGGCCGATGTCGCCGGTGTAAAGCCAGCCGTCGCGGATGGTCTGCGCAGTTTCCTCGGGCTGGTTCCAGTAGCCGCGCATCACGTTCGGGCCGCGAATGCACAGCTCGCCGGTCGCGCCCACGGGCAGTTCGCCGCCGGCGTCATCGCGGATGCTCAACTCCACGCCCGGAATCGGCAGGCCGACGCTTCCGGCCTTGGGCGTGCCGTGAATCGGGTTCACCGTCGCCACCGGGCTGCTCTCGGTTGGCCCGTAGCCTTCGATGAGCGGCAGTTGGGGGAAGCGTGCATGGAACTGCTTTAGCACCTCCAGCGGCAGCGGCGCGCCGCCGCTGACGCATAGTCGGAGTGACGGCAGTTCGATGCCCGCAGGCAGCCCGGCGAGCGCACGGTGGATCGGCGGCACGGCGGGTAGCATCGTCGCGCGGCGGTGGATGATGTCGTCAAGGACGTGCTTGAACGGGCTGACGGATTTCACCAGCACCACGCTCGCGCCCTTGAGCAGCGGGCAGAGTGTGCCGACGGTGAACATGAAGCTGTGGAACTGCGGCAGCAGCACCAGCAGCCGATCTTCGTCCTGAAAGTCGAGGCAAGTGAAACAACTGCGGACGTTTGAGAGCAGGTTGCCGTGCGTGAGCATCGCGCCCTTGGGCCGGCCCGTGGTGCCGGAGGTGTAGAGCAGCGCGGCAAGGTCGGACTCGTTTAGGTCAGCGGGCGTGGGCGCATCCGCCTCGGCCAGCGCGGCGAACTCCTCGACGCGGAGGAACTTCAGCTCCGGCTTGAGTGCGGCGAGCTTGGCCTGGTTCTCTGTAAGGCTGTGGTCGGTGATGACGATCCGCGCCCCGGAGTCCGCGAGGATGAACGCGACTTCCTCGGGCTTGAGGAAGTTGTTGATCACCGTCACCACGCCTCCCGCGCGCCACACGCCGAAGAGCGTCGCCGGAAACTCCGGGCAGTTCTTGAGCCACACCGCCACGCGGTCGCCGCGCTGGACGCCGAAGTCCTGCGTCAACTTGCGCGACAGCCACGCCGCGCGCTGGGCAATCCAGTCGTAGGCCAGTTGCGCCTCACCCCAGAAGATGGCCGGGTGGTGACGACGGCGGGCAGCGGTCTCGGCGAAAGCGGCAAAGAGATTCATCCGCGAAAAGTTAGGAGATCAAATCCCACGCTCCAAGCCCCAAGCGGAGCGCGCGAAAAACCACTTGCCAAAGGTATGTGGAAGGCGAATGGTCGGGCGACTTCCAACCAACCGTCCTTCGAGGACCAACCTTAGCACTCGCGTTTCTATGCGTGCCCAACCCAGCCAGCCGGACCGTGGCTTCACCCTTATCGAGTTGCTCGTCGTCATCGCCATCATCGCGATCCTCGCTGGCATGCTGCTGCCCGCTCTGAGCAAGGCCAAGCAGAAGGGCCACGGCATCAAATGCCTGAACAACATGCGCCAACTGACCCTCGGCTGGGTGATCTACGCCACGGATCACGACGACCGCATTCCGTTCGCCGGCAGTGGCAGCGGCGTCTCGGGTGCCTGGATCAGCGGCCAGATGGACTTCAACACCGCCAACGCCTCGAATTGGGACCCGACGGTGGACTTGGAAAAGAGCGTGCTCTGGCCCTACGCGGGCAAGAGCGCGGCCGTGTTCAAGTGCCCGGCGGACCGCTCCGTCATCCGACCCAGTGTGGGGCCGCTGGCCGGGCAGACCGTCCCGCGCCTCCGCACCATGTCCATGAACCAGTGGTTCGGCGGCTTCGGCAACCCCACGATGGTCTTCGCCGGCCATCCCGGCTGGTCCAGCCCGCCGTGGACCTTGTTTCGCCGGCTGACTGAACTGGTGGATCCCGGTCCCGCGAACACCATCCTGTTCTTCGACATGCGCGAGGACGCGATCAACACCGGCGGCCTGCTTGTCAGCATGGCGGGGTATCCCAACTCGCCGAATCTGACCGAGTGGTGCGACTACGACCTGCCCGCCAGCTATCACAACCGCGCGGGCGGACTGTCCTTCGCGGACGGCCATTCGGAAGTCCACCGCTGGCAGGACCCGCGCACCATGCCGCCGGCCACACCGGGAGTGGTGCTGGCCAATCAAGGAGCCAGCCCGAACAACCCCGATATCATCTGGATGCAGCAGCGGGCGACCCGGTAGCGTGCACCGTCGGCACCACCGGCCCGCGCTGAATTCACTCCCGCCCCCTCGCGTCGGCCTTTCTACTTTGCGCCATGCCCGCTAATCGCGACCACGCCAGCACGCATCGCCACGCGTTCACTGGGCTGAACCCGCGCGTGCGCGAGGGGCTGAACGTTTCCAGCCGCCGCTCGATGCTCAAGGCCAGCCTCGCGGGCCTCGGCGGGCTGACCTTGCCCGATTTGCTCCGCCTCCGCGCTCAAGCCGCCGCGACCGGTCGCGCGATGGGCAGCAACAAGGCGGTGATCCTCCTTTGGATGGCCGGCGGGCCCAGCCACGTGGATATGTGGGACCCGAAGCCCGACGCGCCGTCCGGCTATCGCGGACCGTTCAAGACCATCCCCACGAAACTCCCCGGCATCCATCTCTGCGAGCATCTACCCAAACAGGCCGCGCTGATGGACAAGCTCACGCTCATCCGCTCGATGGACTGCCGTGGCAGCAATCATCAGCCGAACATGGTGATGCAGACCGCCAACCTCGCGGCGG
>JBJTAU010000053.1:0-4549 GCA_046090965.1 Limisphaerales bacterium
CGAGCGACTGCGACTTCACGCCGTAGAGCGTGTTCGCGCCGGGGTTGGATTGGTTGAACTCGTTGAGGAAGCCGCCGCCCGCCAGTGCGACGAGCGTGCCGCCAGCCTCGACCCACTTGGCCAGCGCCGCCGTGGCCTTCGAGTGCATCCACTGCTGGAGGATGTAGATGACCTGACAGTCCTTCGCGCGGCCCTCTATGACGTCGTCTTCGCTAAGAAAGTCCACCGGCACCTGCGCGTGGCGGAGTGCGTAGTAGATGGCCTTGCGCTCGTTGTTGTGCATGGCGAAGGACGAGTTGTTCGCGCCGGTGAGCACATCGTCCACGCTGGAGAGGATGAGGCCGACCTTCGCAGGACGAACCTGCCCATCCATCACGTAGTCCTCGAACGCGCCGGCCGCGTGCGTGCAGGCGTGGACCTCGCGCCACATCGGCAGGTCGCGAGTGTCCACGTAGTTCTCCGTGCCGCCGACGGCCGATGGCGAGGCACAGAAGTAGTTCACCATCCGCGAGCCGTGCGCCACGGCGGTGAAGAACGACAGGCGGAAGTCGCGCGGCGTGTTGCCCGGCGAATGCGGCATCACATACATGTGGATGGGCAGGTTGTCATACTTCGCACCGGCGCGGAGGCCGGACGTGAGGTAACCCATCACCTGCACGCTGAACTCGGGAATTTGCCACACGTAATCTTCCGCCCACGGCATGCTGATGGCGCGCAGCTTGAAAGGCCGGATGTAATCCATCTCGTTGATAAAGTAGTTCGCGTGCGGCGAGTAGTTCGCGCCGGTGAGCACGCCCTTGCTTTTGTAGTAAGCGGTGCCGGCGGCGTAGTGCTGGCCGCCCTTCTCCTTCATGCAAATCGTCGAGTAATAATAGAGCGGGTGCTTCTTCATCGCGGCGATGGCTTCGGGCGTGTCCTTGGACTTCGGCGCAATGACCTTCACCTCGCCGGAGTATTGAATCCCGCGTGCCTTCAGCCACGCGGCGAACTCTTCATCCGTAACCGGCAGCGACGGCAGATGCATCTCGTCGCCGTAGCTGACGATGTAGAGGTCGTTGAAGCCGTCCTTGCGCGCGGCCTCGTGCTTCTGAATCGCCGGCAAGCTGGGATCGCCCCAGTGCGCCACGAGCGCGCGCTTCTTACCTTCCTGGCCCACGGCGGTGTTGTCGCCCAGCGCCGTCGCGAGTTGCGCAGCCTCGGCAAATCCCCCCAGCGCGCCACTGAAGCCCATGAGGTTGTAGGCGAGAAAACGCTTCGGCACCGAGCCGACCTTCGGAAACTTCGCGACCTCCGCGAGCAGCCAGTCGAGCGACTCCTTCTGCGTGCGAATCTCCGGCAGCCAGAAACGCTCCTTGAGCGCCTTGGCCATCGCCGCGTTCGGCGCAACGTTGCCGGGCATCTCGAACGTGACGGGCGAGTAATAGTCCGGCTTGCCCTTCACCGTGATGGTCTTCACGGACTTCAGCCCACCCTTGCCGTCGGGCACGGCGAACTCGAGCGTGAGATGCAGGTCGGTGATTTTCGGGTCCTTGTATTGCGCGCGCGGCGTCCACTGGACGTTGTTCAGCGAGTCGAGCACCTGGCCCATCGGCACCCAGCCGGACGTCTCGCCGGGCTGGAGATACTGGTCGTCGGGGATGACCATCGGCGCCGGACCTTTGCGTTTCCCCTTCGGGTCGGCCGGGACCGAGAATTTCTCCGGGTCGAGCGCCGGCGCGAGGGCCTTGGCCTTCACCGCGAGCACGCGCGGGCCGGTGAGCTCGTAAGTAGTCTCGCCTCGGAGATAGCCGCTCTTCAGCACGCGCGTCGTGGGCCAGTCGCGGACATGGATGTAGTAGGGCGAATGCTGGCCGGACTCGAACGGCGCGATGACCGGCACACACGGGCCGAGGCCATCGCGCGGATTGGTGATCCGCACGAAGAGGTCGCCGTCTTGCGCGAGCCAGCCGTCGAACTCGAGGTAGCGCGTCTTCTTCTGCGCCTCAATGCCCACGGTGTCATCGGTGAGGCAGATCACGTCCACATTGCGACGGGCGGCCATGGCGCGCGGCTTCGCGCCATCCATCTGCGGCTTGGCAATCAACCGGAGCGTGGCGGTGCCCTTCGCGAGCTTCGCCGCGCCGGACTGCTGCCCGACGATGTTGTCCGTGCCGCCCCACCAAAAGCGTTCCATGGGCACGCGCTGATGGCCGTTGAGCGCCCAGATTTTCGGGTCAGCCAGCCGTCCAAAGTCTCCGCGATAAACCGTCTTACCGCTCTGAACCACTTCGACCGTGAACTCGACGGAGAAGTTGTGCGGTTGCTCGTAGCGCGCGAGCACTTGAAATTCGCCCGCACGCGGCACCTCGATGACTTGTGTGGCAACAGCCTCTTTGCCTGCATCGAGTTGCTCCGGCGCGCCAAGGCAGCCCATGCGCGAGAGGAACGAAATGGCGAAGGTCGAGGCGTAGTAATTCTCGCGGTAAGGCACGATCTGCCACTGGCCCTTCTCGATCTTGAAATCTTCGGCCTCGGCAATCAGGCGGATGGGCTTCTCATGCGCAAGCGACGTCAGGCCGACACACAAAAGACCGGCAATCAGGAGGGGAAAGAGTTTCATGGTGGAGATCAGGACAGCATGCAGTGGGTTGACAGTCTGCTTACTGACGAACGGCGTGCCGCTGCATTCTACTGGCTCAACATTGCCGAGCCGTCGGACCCCAGCGAACAGCCTGGCGGACTCCGACCGGGGATTCGAGCGGCAACGCCCGGTCACTTGTCCCGCATCAGCAGGTAGTGCGCAAGCGCTTCAAGCGCGGCGGCGCGACGCTTGAACGGCTTCAGCGCCGCGAAGGCCTTGCCCGTGAGCTGCTGCGCGATCTTCCGGCTCTTTTCCAGCCCAACGATGCTCGGATAAGTCGCCTTCTGCGCGGCGACGTCCTTGCCCGCCGTCTTGCCGAGTTGCTCGCTGGTCTGCGTCACGTCAAGAATGTCGTCGATCACTTGGAAGGCTAGCCCGACGTGGTAGCCAAAGTCCGTGAGCGCCCGAAGCTGCGCGGCGGTGCAGTTCGCGCTCATGCCGCCGAGGCGCACGGCACAGCAAAGCAACGCGCTCGTCTTTCGCTCGTGGATGTAGCGCAGTTCCGCGACGCCGAGCTTCTTGCCCTCGCCTTCAAGGTCTGCCACCTGTCCCGCGATGAGCTGCAACGACCCGCTGGCCTTCGCCACTTCCAGCACGAGGTCACGATGCGAGTAGCGCGGCCAGCCCTTGGCCAGTGCGGTGATCTCGAACGCCTGCGTGAGCAGCGCATCGCCCGCGAGCACGGCGATGCCTTCGCCGAAGACCTTGTGATTCGTCGGCTTGCCGCGTCGGAAATCGTCGTGGTCCATCGCCGGCAGATCGTCGTGGATGAGCGAGTAGGTGTGAATGCATTCGACGGCGCACGCCAGCGGCAGCGCATCGGCATCAGTGCCGCCACACGCCTCCGCCGCCGCGAGCGTTAGTGCGGGACGCATGCGCTTCCCGCCGGCAAAGAGCGAGTAGCGCATCGCCTTGTGGATGGTAGCGGGCTTGGTCTTCTCGGCAGGGAGCAAGTGATCGAGCGCGCGATTTACGGCGGCGCTGCGGGCATCGAGCCAGCTGCTCAAGTCAAAGGGAGTCTGGTGGCGCGCTCCGGCGCGCGTGGCAGTCGTCGGCATACGCGTGGTTGTAGGAGAAGGGCGGGGGCCGCGCAAGCGGGAGTTGCCTCCTCAACGGCGAACTGAAGCAGCCAACTACGCATTCGCTCCGCAATCGGCTTCCAACGCGGGGTGGCGGGTTGATTATCGCAACACCGTCAGGCCGGGGATCGCCGCCTGTAGTTTCGTCACCGCCGCGTCGCTGACCTTGTTGCCCTTTATATCGAGCAATCGAAGTGTCTTCAGGCTGGCGAGCGCGTCGAGCCCGGCGTCGGTGATTTGAGTGCCCGCGATCAACAGAGTTTCGAGGTGCGGGAGCTTCGCCAGGTAGCTGACGCCTTCGTCTTTGATGGCTCCACCGGAGATGCGCAACACGCGCAAACTGGGAATCAGCCCGGCCCACTTTGCGCCCTCGGTCGAGGCTTGTTTGTCGCTCAGGTCCAACTCGCGAAGATTCGTGAGTGGCACGAGGCTAGCCACCGCCGCGCCGGTGGCGTCCTGGCTGCCGATTTGCAGACGGCGCAACGAAGTCAGCTTGGAGAGGTGCGGCGCGCCTGAGTCGGTGAAGTGCGTGTGGACGATTTCGAGGCGCTCCAAGTTCCGCAGCCGGGAAATCTCCTTCAACCCCGCGTCGTTCACGGGCGTGTAGTGGAAGTTCAGGTTCTCGACGGCTTGCGATGCGCCGAGGTGCGCGAAGCCTTCGCCCGTGCATTTGGCGGAGGCGAACGAGAACACGCGCAGCTTGGTCAGTCCAGCAAGCGGCTTGAGATAAGCATCGGTCAGCGGCGTGAGGGTAAAGTTCAGGCGCTCCAGATTCTTCAGCGTGCCAATGTGCTTCAGTCCGGGACCGCGCACATCGCAGTTGGCCACGTCGAGGTTGGTGAGCGTGGTC
>JBJTAU010000054.1:0-10086 GCA_046090965.1 Limisphaerales bacterium
ACCTTGTGTGGCATGGAGAGGTTGAAGCCGCGGAAGCCCATCGCCCGCGCGCCGCGCACGGCGTCGGCGAGGCCGGCGGGCGGCACCTCCATGGTCACGTAGCGCCAGTGCAGGCCGTGATGACGGAAGGCCGCCTCGACCTTCGCGACGGTGGGATTGCCCGCCGCGCCTTGGGACATGGAGCCGACGAGCGAGGGGAGGAAGTTGGCGGAAGACATGGAGGGAAAGTAATTAGTGATTAGTAATTAGTGATGTGACTTCGGAGTGCGATGACGACTAAGCACTAATTGCTAATTACTTCGGGCTTCACTTCAGCTCCCCATCCTTCATCGCATCCGCCTTCCGATACAGGCTCGTTGGAATCAGCAGCTCCTTCGGCACGTCTTCGCCCTTCGAGTGCTTCACGATGGCGCGGACGATTTCGACGCCCATTTTGTCGGGGAACTGAATCGGGTCGGCGTAAATCTTCCCGTCCTTGATGGCCTGCTTGCCCTCGGGCTGACCGTCGAAGCCGACGATGATTATCTGCGCCGTCTTGCCGGCTTTCTCGATGGCCGCGCGCGCGCCGAGGGCGGAGGGGTCGTTGATGGCGAAGACGCCGCGCAAGTCGCTGTGGGCTTGCAGCGCGTCCTCGGCGGCCGTGTAGCCAACGTCCTTTGCACCGCCACCGTCGAGTTCCATGACGAGGTTGATTTTCGCGGCGGTCTTCGCGTTGTGCGCGTCAATGACCTCGCGAAAACCTTTCACGCGGAGGCGGCAGGACTCGGCCTGCTTGAAGTGGAGAATCGCCACCTTGCCGCCTGCTGCGCCGAGCGCCTCAATCATCGCCTGGCCCGCTTCCTTGCCGCCGCCGTAGTTGTCGGTCGCGACCTGCGTGAGCAGCTTCACGCCCGGCTCGTTGCACGGGATGTCCACGGTGAGCACGGGGATGCCGGCGGCGTTGGCCTCCTGAATCACCGGCACGATGGAGCGTGACTCGCACGGGCTGAGGACGATGGCCACGCACTTCTTCACGATGAAGTCCTTAACGTGATTCGCCTGCCGCGCGACGTCCGTGTCCGCGCTGAGGACGACGGTGTCGTAGCGGTGCTTGGCGGCCTCGGCGGTGATGTGGTCGCCGATGACTTTGAAAAACGGGTTTTGCAGCGTGAGCAACGTGACGCCGATGGTGCCCTTCTTGGCGGCGGCGGGCTTGGACGCAGGTGATGGCGCGCTGGACTTCGCTGGCTCAGCGGGTTTGTTGCAGCCGAGGGCGAGGGCCAGCAAGGCGAGAGGGAGGGCGATGAGTCGGAGTTTCATGGCTGGGAAAGCTGAGGGCTGAACGCTGCGCAAGGAATGCTCTGGGTCACGCAGATGAAATGTCTGAAACGCGTCGGAAAGTCCACGCTGAACTCGGGCGGCACGCCACGAAATCTCGCGAACACCTCTGCGCAGTGGCCCGTCATTATCCCGTGCCGCGTCTTGTCCGGGGCGGACTCTAGTTCGTGACCATTGCTAATCTACATCGCACTCGCCGGTTCGCCACCGGGCTTTCACTCGTGTTCGCCCTCAGGGCGCTCGCCGCGGAGACCGATTCGCCCGCCCGTCCCGACACGATTGACTGGAACAAGGAGCGGCAGTTCTGGTCGTTCAAGGTGCCGCAGGCGCAGCCCAAGCCTGTCGTGAAGAACGCCAAGTGGCCGCGCCAGCCAGTAGATTATTTCGTCCTCGCGCGGTTGGAGCAGAAGAAGCTTTTGCCGTCGATCGAGGCGGAGCGGCGCACGCTGGTTCGCCGGCTCACGCTGGATTTGACCGGGCTACCGCCGACGCCCGACGAGGTCGCTGCGTTCGTCGCGGACAAGCGCGCGGATGCCTACGAGCAGCTCGTCGAGCGGCTGCTGGCGTCGCCGCGTTTCGGTGAGCGCATGGCCAGCGTGTGGCTGCCGCTGGCGCGCTACGCGGAGGACCAGGCGCATCAGGTGGGCAACGACTCGACGATGTTTTACGCGAACGCCTACCGCTATCGCGAGTGGGTGATGGGCGCGTTCAACCGCGATTTGCCTTACGATCAGTTCATCAAGTTTCAACTCGCGGCGGACAAGTTCCCGGCGGCAAAGCAGGACGATTTGGCCGCGCTCGGCTTCCTCGGACTCGGCCCGAAGTATTACAATCGTGGTCGCATCGAGGTGATGGCCGACGAGTGGGAGGACCGCGTGGACACGGTGACGCGTGCGACGCTCGGCCTCACGGTCGCGTGCGCGCGCTGCCACGACCATAAGTTCGAGCCCATCACGCAGCGCGACTACTACGCGCTGGCCGGGGTCTTCGCGAGTGTGAAGATGGTCAACAAGACCGCCGACGGCAAAACCGTCGAGAACAAAGTGCAGGCCGACAAAATGCCCGCCGACGCCGTCCACATGGTCGAAGAAGGCACGTCGCAGAACCTGAGCATCTTCCTGCGCGGCAACGTGGAGCAGAAGGGTGCGGTGGCCGAGCGCAGTTTCCTAAAGGTGCTTTCCACCGGTGAACCGAAGCCCTTCGCCGATGGCAGCGGTCGCCGCGAACTCGCCGACGCCATCGCCAGTCGTGACAACCCGCTCACCGCGCGCGTGTTGGTCAACCGCGTCTGGGCCGTGCTTTTCAGCAAGCCGCTGGTCGCCACGCCCAGCAACTTCGGCCACTCCGGCATGACGCCCACGCACCCGGAGTTGCTCGACGACCTCGCGGTGCGCTTCATGGCGGGCGGCTGGTCCGTGAAGTCGCTCGTGCGCGAGCTGGCGCTCTCCGCTACCTACCGCCAGGCCTCGCGCGACGACGTGAAGAAGTCCGCCGCCGACGTGGCGAACGAATCTCTGTGGCGCATGAACCGCCGCCGGCTGTCCATCGAGCAATGGCGCGACGGCGTGCTGGCCGTGACGGGCGAACTGGACTTGTCCGGCGGCAAGTCGCTCGAACTTGACGACGCGAAGAACCTCCGCCGCACCGTCCACGCGCGCGTGAGCCGGCTGAAGCTCAACGACCTCCTGATGCAGTTCGACTACCCCGACGCGAACGTCCACGCGGAGAAGCGTTCGGCCACCACCACGCCGACCCAGAAGCTTTTCATGCTGAACAGCCCGTTCATGCTCGCGCGCGCGAAGGCGCTGGCTGAACGCGTCACCACCGACGCGAGCGAGTCCGACGCCGCCAGCATCCAGCGCGCGTATCAACTCCTCTACGGTCGCAGCCCGGAGAGCGCGGAAACCGCCGCCGCACTGGCCTTCCTTCGCAAACCGGCGAACGGCGAAGTCACCCGCTGGCAGCAATACGCCCAGGCGCTGCTGATGGCGAATGAGATGTTGTATGTGGATTAGGCGACACCGGTCCGCGCTCGTCGCGCTTTGGATGCTCATCGGGGTGCTGCCCCTTCCGGTGAACGCCCGGACGATGCTACTGGGGAACGCCGTCTTGGAGAAAGTTACCGTGTTGGGAAGTGATTTTTGGATAACCGAGGTGAGTTACCGAGAAGGAAGTAACATTCGTTGGGCCACACAATTTTGCCTCGGTTCTTTTCATTTCGAGCTGCCGTATCTGTTCTCCACCATCGCATCGTCGGTGGGGCTATCCTTGGCGGGAGTGTTCGTGATGGGCTTTGCCAGTTGGCTTCTGCTCGCGAACCGGAACGCGCGACGACACAGAGCAGAGACTTTCGCAGGACCATGACTCCGCCCCCTCTCATTAGCACCGGGCTTCAGCCCGGTGTGCCCGCCGGCGAGGAGCCGAGCCGTTTCAACGGCTTGACTTCGGCCTCCGGGCTGAAACCGTTGAAACGGTTTCACCCGCGCTCGTCGCCCCACACCCGGCTGAAGCCGGGTGCTAATGAGATGACCGCTTGGCTCAGGAGTATTTGATATGAACCACGACGCTTCACTCCCATCCTTCACCCGCCGCGACTTCCTCCACCGCACCGCCGCCGGGTTCGGCATGGTGGGCTTGTCCGGTTTGCTTGGCTCGCGCGCCTTCGCCGAGAGCTCGTCGCGGCAAACGCATTTCGCGCCGCGGGCCAAGCGCGTCATCTTTCTCTTCCTCAACGGCGGGCCGTCCCATGTGGACACGTTCGATCCGAAGCCGGCGCTCAAGACGCACGAGGGCCAGCAGCCGTCCGGCGACCTGTATCGCAAATACAAGGGCACCGGCTTCGTGCCGTCACCGCTGGCCTTCGCGAAGCACGGCCGCAGCGGCGTCGAGGTGAGTGAATCCCTGCCGCATCTGGCCAGCGTGATTGACGACTGCTGCGTCATCCGCTCGATGCACACTGATGTTCCGAATCACGAGCCTGGCCTCTTGATGATGAACACCGGCAACCTCCAGCCCATCCGTCCGTCGCTCGGTTCGTGGGCCCTTTACGGGTTGGGGACGGAGAACCAGAACCTGCCCGGCTACGTCGTCCTGCGGCCCTCGCCCAAAATCGTCGTGGGTCCGGCCTTGTGGAGCAACAGCTTCCTGCCCGCCGAGTTTCAGGCGACCAGCGTCGTGACGGAAAACATGCAGGTGGACAAGCTGGTGGCCAACATCAAGAACGCAAAGCTCTCCGCGACAGAACAACGCGAGCAACTCGACCTGTTGAGCACCTTGAACAAGCTGCATCTCAAGGCGCGCGGCAACGACACTGAGCTGGACGGCCAGATCAAGGCGATGGAGACCGCCTTCTCGATGCAAAAGCGCGCGTTGCAGACCTTCGACATCTCACGCGAGCCGGCCCACATCCGCGAGATGTATGGCGAGACGGCGTTTGCGCGCTCGTGCCTGCTGGCGCGGCGGTTGGTCGAAGATGGCGTGCGTTTCGTTTCGATTTACTACACCAGCAACGGCAGCAACCAGCCGTGGGACACGCACTCGAACCACGACGACGGCCACAAGAAGCTCTGCCTCGACGCGGACAAGGCTGCCGCCGCGCTCATTCTCGATTTGAAGCGCCGGGGCATGCTCGACGACACGCTCGTGCTCTTCGGCGGCGAGTTCGGGCGCACTCCCTACGCGCAAGTGCAGGAGAAGGCCAAGCACGGTCGCGACCATCACCACACGGCGTTCAGTTACTTGCTCGCGGGCGGTGGTGTGAAGGGCGGGATGACTTACGGCACGAGCGACGAGTTGGGCATGAACGCGCAGGACAACCCTGTCCACGTCCACGACCTGCATGCGACGATCCTGCATCTGCTCGGCCTCGACCACGAGCGGCTCACCTACCATTACTCGGGCCGTGATTTCCGGCTGACGGATGTCTCCGGGAACGTGGTGCGGGACATCATTGCGTAGGTCTGTATGCCAGCGTGGCGGCAAACGCTGGCTTGCTCCGGTTTGGTGTCCTCCCTAGCCTCCGCGCCGATGTCGCATGATTCCGCCCCCAAGTTGTTCGTTGAGTTCCTTCAAATCGCCGACGCTCCGGATGCTCCCGCCGCGGCGGCGGGCACCGTCGCCTCGGTGCATTACACCGGCTGGCTGACGAATGGGACGAAGTTCGACAGCTCCGTGGATCGCGGCGAGCCCTTCTCTTTCACCGTCGGCATGAACGAGGTCATCGCTGGCTGGGATATCGCCGTGCTGAGGATGCGCGTGGGCGACAAGGTGAAGCTGACCATTCCGCCGGAACTGGGCTATGGCGAGGGCGGCTATCCCGGGGCCATCCCGCCGAATGCGACCCTCATCTTCGAGGTGGAGCTGCTGGAAGTGCAGTGACCGGCGGCTGGCGACGACTTATTTCCGTCCGTTGACAACGGGGCTGCCGCTTTGGGCCCGACCGTGCTGACTGTCTAGGTGATGATTCCCAGCGTTCGGAGGTTTGCCAGTGGTAATTGGCCGTTAGAAGGATGCTCTTGGATGCCCGTTAGCCACAATAGCCCGTGGCCGACGCCAACGAAGCTCATTTCCCCCCCTGTCAGCTTCTAGAATCTGCCTGTTTTTAGTCCATTCCCGGCTGCAAACGGGTCACTTCGGCACACATTTGACAATAATCACGCAGGCGTTTGTGGTAAAAGCAGACGGAATAGTAGTGCTGTAAGGCAGAGGCGAAATGTTTTCAGCCAGAGCCGAGATGTTTTCACCCGGAGTCGACATGTTTTCACCCGGATTCGAGATGTTATCAGCCGGAGCCAAGATGTTAGCAGCCGGAATGAAGCTAATTTCAGCCGGAGTTTGGCTATTTTTCCAATTCTATGATGAAGTTTGAGGGGAAGGGATGCCGTGGAGCTAAGTTCGTTGTCTCCCTGAGCCCGGCCCTCTCCCGCCGGGAGTGAGGGAGAGTCCGTCAGCGGGGGTAGCCATCAGCGCGTCGGCCGGAGCTTACTTCTGATAGTCCCGCCAGATCCAGCGCAGGGTGTCGGGCAGAATCGCGCCACCTTGTTTTCCGCTGTGGCCGCCGTCGCCCAGGATGAAGTCACAGTCGATCTTCGCGAACTTGAGCGCGGCGAACATCTCCTTGTTCGACAAGGGCCAGTTGCCATGCAGGTTGTCGAGGTCGTTGCTGCCATCTTGCAGGAAGACGCGCAGCGCGCGGCGTTGGGCGAGGAGTTTCTTCTCCGCGTCGGTGGCGGTCGCGGGAAGGTCCTTGCTCAACGGCCGGATGAGGGCGGGATAGACGTGGCCGCCACGGATGTTGGTGAAGCTGCCGATGTGGCTGATGACCTTGCCGAAGGAATCGGGCCTTTCCCAAGCCGCCGTGAACGCGCAGATGCCCCCGGAGCTGATGCCCACGGTGCAACGCCCGGCGGGTTCACGGGTGATCTTCCAGTTCTTTTCCACCTCCGGCAAAAGTTCCTCCAGCAGGAAGCGGGCGTAGGCGTCGCCCAGCGAATCATACTCGAAGCTGCGGTTGCTGCGGCCCTTCTGCCCCGCCTCGGCAGGCGGCACGTTCCCGGGGTTGATGAACACGCCGATGGTGACGGGCATTTCCTTCTTCGCGATGAGGTTGTCCATCACGACGGGAGCGCGGAAGGAGCCGTTGGCGCTCTGATAACCACCGCCGTCCTGGAACACCATGAGCGCGGCAGGCCGGGCGGGATCGTATTGCTTGGGCACATAGACCCAGTAATCCCGCTCGGTGCCGGGGTAAATCTTGCTGGCCTTGAAGGTGAATTTCTCGACGGTGCCGGTGGGCGCGCCCGGCTGCGGCTGGGAGTCGGGGCCAAGTTTATAGTCGTCAGCCGCGAGGGCGGAGCCGGCGGCGAGACCAAGGGGGACGGCGAGCAGAAACGAGCGGCGTTGCATGACGGGAAAATAGGTGGCGCACGCGCGGAAAGGCAATGCGGATGTGGGACGGGGGGCCGGAGCGGGCAGTGCGGACGGTTGGTGGCGCAGCGGGAGCGCCGGCAGTTCCCGCTTGCCAGCCACCGCGCGCGCCGGGCATTAAATGGCATGGCAAATTCCAACGCCGCCAATTCCCTCGACGCCGAGTTTTACCAGTCGGCGGAACGCTTTTTTCCGAACCAGGCCGGCACCGCGCTGACTTACGATGACGTCACGCTGGCGACGCTTTACTCGGAGATCCTGCCGCGCGACACGCAGCTCGACACGACGCTCGCAGACGGCTTGCAGCTCAACATCCCCATCGTGTCGTCGGACATGGACACGGTGACGGAGGCCCGCATGGCCATCGCGATGGCGCTCAACGGCGGGCTGGGCCTGATCCATTACAATATGCCGGAGAAGCAGCAGCTCTCCGAAGTCAGCCGCGTCAAGAACCACGTCCACGGCCTCATCCAGGAGCCGATCAAGGTGTCGCCGGACCAGTTGATTGGCGACGTGCTCGCGCGCATCGAGGAAAAGCGGTTTTCGTTCAGCACGTTTCCGGTCGTGGACGAACAAGGCAAGCTGCTGGGCCTCCTGTCAGGCAGCGTCGTGAAGCCGCGTTACGCCAAGCGCAAGGTGGCGGAAGCGCTCACGCCGCGTGACCAAGTCTTCACGTTGACGGAGAGGAAGCTCGGCAAGAATCCCATCGCGGCGGCGGACAAGTTCTTCAACGACCATCCCGGCATCCACAAGCTGCTCGTGGTGGACGACGACGACCGGTTGCGCGGGCTGTTCACGATGAGCGACATCGAGCGCATCACGCAGGAGCGGGCGGCGCAGTTCAAGCCGGCACGGGACGCGCACTTCCGGCTGGTGTGCGGCGCCGCCGTGAGCGCGACGCGCAACGCCTTCGGCGAGCTGGACCGCGACCGCATCCTCGCGCACGTCGGCGGGATGGTGGAGCGCGGTCTCGACGCCGTGGCGGTGTCCACCGCGCACGGGCATACCAAAGGTGTGGGCGACACCGTGAAGATGCTGCGCGACGCATTCCCGAAGCTGCCCATCATCGCGGGCAACGTGACCAGCGCGGCGGGCGTGGGATTCCTCGCGGACGCAGGCGCGAGCATCATCAAGGTTGGACAAGGGCCGGGTTCGATTTGCACAACGCGGGTCGTCGCAGGCGTGGGAATTCCCCAGCTCACGGCGCTCTACGTCTGCTCGCGTGCGGCGGCCGACAAACGGGTCACAATCCTCGCCGACGGCGGCATCACCAAGTCCGGCGACATCGTGAAGGCGCTGACGCTGGCGCAGGCGGTGATTTGCGGCGGTGTGCTGGCCGGTTGCGCGGAGGCACCGGGAGAAATCCTCGAAATCGGCGGCAAGCTCTACAAACAATACCGTGGCATGGGCAGCCTGGCCGCGATGAAGGCGGGTTCCGCCGCGCGCTACGGCCACACTTCAGCGGACACCACGCGCAAGGTCGCGGCCGAGGGCGTCGAGGCGCTCAAGGAAGTCGCCGGCCCGCTGGAACGCACGCTCGCCACGCTCATCGGCGGCATCCAATCCGGCATGGGCTATCTCGGCGCGGCAAACTTGCCCGAGCTCCGCAAGCGCGCCCGTTACATCCGCGTCACCGCTGCGGGAATGAAGGAAGCCGGTGCGCATGACGTGGTCGAGGTGAAGACGGGGAACTGAGGGGGGGCGACAGAATTCAGAATTCAGAAGTCAGAAGTTGGAAGTCAGCATGACAACCGCGTGGAAGAGCGCGTTCGGGAAGCATTCCAGCTTCTGACTCCTGTCTCCTAACTCCTGTTCCTAAAACTCCACCACCTCGTTCGATGTCCCACAGTGCGGACAACGGGAGAGTTCCACGTCTGAGTCGTCGGTGTAAACGTAGCTGCACTTGCAGCAGCGGAAGAGGTGGTCCTCCGTCGGTTCCGGCTCGAACCGGCGGCGCCGGCGTTCGTAGCTCACGGCGATGCCGGCGATGGCCGCCAGCAGCCCGGTGACGTAGATGAAGATGAGTCCCTCCAGGGCCATGGTCACGGCTTCGCCGTCGGGGCGGGCTGCTCGCTGGTGTGCCATTCAAACACCAGCGTCCCTTCCACGAACGCGAGGGAACGCGAGCCGGTGGCCGCGGGCATTGGCGTGAAGCGGATGCTGCGGGCCAGTTCGAGCGCGTGCTGGTCGGCGGCGTGTTGCGCGGGATTCCGCCCGCCGCCGGTGACAAGGCGCGGGGAGAAGGTGAGCCCCTCGGCGTTGATGAAGATTTGCACGCGGGAATCGGCCAACACGTCGGGGACCGGCCACGAGCGCAACGCAGGCACGGTGACGACCGCGCGTGCGCCCGCCGGTCCCTCGATGCGCAGACGGGAGGCGTTGCGCAAGGCCGGCTGGGCCACCGACGCCACGGGCGCAGGGGCGGCGGGCTTGCGCGCGGGATCGAAGACCAGGGCGTGACTCCCGGCGGCGAGCGGTTGGAAGGCGCCGCCGAGGGAATTGGTGGGCTGGGCGAGTGAACGCTCGGCATCGGTCCACTCGCTGACGCGGTAAGCGGGTGGTTGCGGTCGCAGCCACGCCGCCCCGGAAAAGCCGCGCGGGCTGGCCATCGCGAGCAGGGTCGGGTCGTTGAGCAGCCGGGCGTCGAGCGTCTTGCGCGTCAGGTCCGGAGAAGTGAGCCAGCGGACGGCGGCGCGCGATTCCGGGCGGCGCGGCGCGGCGGCCTGTCGGGGCGAGGCGAGCAATAGCGCGCCGAGGTGGAGGCCGAGAATCGCCAGCACCACGCCCGCCCACCGTCGGCGGGACCACGCGGGCGGCTCGGGAGCGGCGCCGTTCAGGGCGGGG
>JBJTAU010000055.1:0-4561 GCA_046090965.1 Limisphaerales bacterium
CACTTCCATGACGTGGCCAAGCTGCTGGAAGTTTTCTTCAAGCTCCGCGCGCCGGGGAACACACTGCTCGTCATCGAGCACAACCTCGACGTCATCAAGTGCGCCGACTGGATTCTCGACCTCGGACCCGAAGGTGGCACCGGCGGCGGACGCATCGTGGCCGAAGGCACGCCCGAGACTGTCGCCGCCACGCCCGGCAGCCACACGGGAGAATTTTTGAATCGAATCCTCCGCGCGGGGACGAATACTCCTAGACAGTGAACAGCACCGAAAGAACGAGCACGCTGAGTGCGGCGCCCCATGCCGGGCGCGCTGTCTTCGGCGCGCCGCAAGTGCCGGGGGCGTGCCGGGTTTTCGGCGGCGGGATGAGGAAACTCCGCCCTACCAGCGCTTGGATGTTCTGTTGCGTGTCGCTCTCGGTGTTTGCGTTCGGGATTTGCCTCCATGCCGCCGACTTCGCCGATCCGCTCGAGGAGCGTGATTTCACGGCCGCCGCGCGGGCGTTTCAGGACTTGAACTACGAGCGGGCGGAGCGCGAATTCGGCGAGTTCGTCCAGAATTGGAAGGAGTCCGCCTTCAAGAACGAGGCGGTGCTGCGGCGGGCGCAGGCGCGGTTTCACCTGACGAATTATCCCGGGGCGTTGAGCCTGCTCACTGCCGGGCTCCCACAAGCCGGCCAGTTGGCGGACCAATACCAGTTCTGGCTCGGGGAGACCCATTTCCAGGTTGGCAGTCTGGACAAGGCCGCGGGCACCTACGCGCTGCTCTGCCGAGATTTCACGAACTCGCCGCACTTCCTCGCCGCCGCGCACAACGAGGCGCTCGCGCGGTTCAAGCTTGGGCAGCACAGCAACGTCGTGGCGCTGCTGCGCTCGCCGGCGGGCAGCTTCCAGCGCGCGGCGAAAGCGGCCCCAACCAACAGCCTCGTGGTCAGTGGCACGCTCTTGCTGGGCGAGGCGCTGCTGGCCACGCGCGAATATGCCGCGGCCGAGCAGGCCGCACGCGCGCTGGAGACGCGCCGGCTCGAGCCGGAAGTGGACTGGCAGCGGCGGTTCTTGCTCGGGCGCGTGCTGACCGAGGCGGGGCGCCCCGCCGAGGCGCTGCCCGTGGCGACGAATCTGGTGCGGCTGGCCAGCGCGTTGAAACAGCCGCTGACACTGGCGGAGTCCTACGCGCTGCAGGGGACGGTGCTGGAGAAGCTCGGCGAGTTAACCGCTGCGGTGGCTTCGTTCACCAACAACTTCACGACGAATGCACCGCCGGCGCTGCGCCAGCGGGCGCTCTCCAAGGCCGTGCAGTTGAGCCTGGCACAGCCGGGCAAGGAGCCCCAGACCATCGCGATGCTGGAGCTCTTCTCCACGCAGTATCCGACGGACCCTTCGCTTGACCTTGCGCAGCTCACGCTGGGCGAACTGCGGGTGAAGGAATTTCACGAGCGGACGGGCGCGACGAATGCAGGGCCGACCAATCTGCTGCTGATCGCGGTCACCAACCTGAGCCGCGTGGTCACCGACTACACGAACAGTCCGCATCTGGGCCGGGCCTTCTACCAGCGCGGCTGGTGCCACTGGCACCTGGGACAGTCCCCGGCAGCGGTGGCGGATTTCACAGTGGCGGCGGCGCGGCTGCCCAAGTCCGAGGAGCAGGCCATCGCGCGGCACAAGCTGGGCGAGGCGCAGATGCAGTTGAAGGACTTCGCCGGCGCGCTGCGCAGCTTCGGGCAGGTGGTGGAGGACTACGCGGATCTCCAACGGGTGCGCAGCACGTTCCTGGATCAGGCGCTTTACCAGCAGATGCGCGCGGCCATCGCCGTGACCAACCAGGTCGTGGCCGAGAGCGCGGTGCGGCGCATCCTCGACTGGTTTCCCGGCAGCTTTTACAGCGACCGGGCGGTGTTGCTGCATGGCACCGAGTTGAAGCGTCTGGGCAAGCCCGACGAGGCGCGCGCGCGCTTCCAGGCGCTGCTGGACCGGTTCCCGAACTCGCCGCTGGCGCCGCAGGTGCACCTGGCCATCGCGCGCACCTACCGGCAGGAGTTCGACCCGACGAACACCGCCCGCCAATACGCCGACTGGCTGCGCCGCTTTCCGACGGATACGGCGCGGCCGGACGTTGAGTTCGAGAACGCGTGGTTCACTGACCTCGCGGGCGGCACCAATGCGCTGCCGCTCTTCACGAATTTCGTGGCGCAGTATAAGACCCACAGCAATGCGCCACTCGCGCAGCTCTGGATCGGCAACCATTTCTACAGCCGGGGCCCGGACGGCTTGGTCGAGGCGGAGAAGCATTACCAACTGCTCTTCCAGAACACCAACTGGCCGGACTCGGAGCTGAAGCACCTGGCCCGGCTCGGGGCGGGACGCGCTGCCTACAACCGCCACAACTACAAGGACGCAACGAATTACTTCGTCACCTTGGTCAACGACGAGCGCGTGGCCCGTGATCTCCAGGCCAGCGCGTTCTTCGCGCTGGGTGACACCTACTTGAATTCGAGTCAGGAAGATCCGGTTCCGATTTCGGCTGATTCAATTGGTGACGCCATCATCGCCTTCAGCCGCATCACGAACGCGACGCATTTCCCTGACTGCCGCGTCGCGCCGTGAGCGTTGGGCCGCATTGTCTACTGCCTGTTGCAGCGCGCGGGCAAGACCAAGGATCCCCGACAGCTTGAGTTGGCCGCCGAGGCGTATCTGAAGACGATGAACTGGCCGGGCGCGGAAGTGGAGACGCGCAGCCTCGCGGAGATCGCGTTGGGAATTGTCCGCGAGAAGCAAGGCCGGCCCAAGGACGCCCTCGATCACTGGAGCAATGTCTTTTATCGGAAGAACCTTCGTCCCGGGGAGGACGCCAATCTGGAGAACATCCGGGACGCCGGGGACCATCTCGGGCGGTTGCGGGAGGAACAGCGGGAATGGGCGCAAGCCAGCGCGAGCTACGAACGCATGCAGCAGCTTTTTCCCCCGCTCCGCGCCGCGTTGCAACTCAGGATCAATCGCGCGCGGCAGATGCTCAACGGGCCAAAGTGACGAACGCCCGCACGTCCACCGCGGCCATGCCTGCCGCGCGGATGGCGTCCATGCCCAGGTCCGTGTCCTCGTAGCCCCGGCAGAACTGCGGCTCCACGCCGAGTTGGCGCGCGGCTTCGAGGAAGATGTCCGGCTCGGGCTTCTGACGCGTCACGTCTTCGCTCGTCACGACGGCGGCGAACCAGTGCCGGATGCCGAGGTGAACGAGAACTTGCTCCACGACGCGCCGCTTGCCGCCGCTGGCCACCGCCATCGGCAACTTGCCGTGGTGCTCGCGCGCGATGGCGACCACTTCGGGAATTGGCTGCACGCCGGGGATGAAAGGGAGGAAAGCGTGTTCCTTCTCCACGGAGACCGCGTGGTGGTCGTAGTTCAAGCCCTGCTCCTCGCGCAGCATCTTGAGGATGTCGCGCGAAGGCACACCGCCCAGCGCGTAGAACCGGTCCTCGGTGAAGTGGATGCCATGGCGCTCCGCCACCACCCGCCACGCGTGCCAGTGCAGCGGCATGGTGTCGGCCAAAGTTCCGTCGCAGTCGAAGATGAGGGCCTTAATCATGGGCTGGTCAGGCCTGCAACGCCGCGAGCTTCTGCTCCAGGTCGTGGTTCATTAACGGTTCGATCACCCCGTCGAGGTCGCCCTCGATGACGTTGGCGAGGTTGTAGAGCGTGAGTTCGATGCGGTGGTCAGTCACGCGGTTCTGCGGGAAATTGTAGGTGCGGATCTTCTCGCTGCGCTCGCCGGTGCCGACCTGCGAGCTGCGCTGGGCGTCATACTTGGCCTTCTCGTCGGCGAGCTTGCGTTCCAGCAGGCGGGAGCGGAGCACCTTCATCGCCTTGGCCTTGTTCTTGAGCTGCGAGCGCTCGTCCTGGCAGCGGACCTCGGTGCCGGTGGGCTTGTGGAAGATGCGGACGGCGGAGTCGGTGGTGTTGACGCCCTGGCCACCGTGGCCGCCGGCCCGGCAAACCTGGATGTCCAAGTCCTCCGGGCGGATTTCCACATCCACCTCTTCGGCCTCCGGCAGCACGGCCACCGTGCAAGTGCTCGTATGGATGCGCCCCTGCGCCTCGGTGGCGGGCACGCGCTGGACACGGTGGACGCCGCTCTCGTATTTGAGCCGCTTGTAAACGTCCTGCCCGTTCACGCCAAAGATGACTTCCCGCAAGCCGCCCAAGTCCGACGGGCTGGAATCCATCGGCTCCACTTTCCAGCCGTGGGTCTCGGCGTAGCGGGTGAACATGCGGTAGAGGTCGGCGGCGAAGAGCGCGGACTCCGCCCCGCCGGCACCGGCGCGAATTTCCACGATGGTGTTGCGGGAATCGGTTGGGTCCGGGGGCAGGATGCCGCGCTGCACCTCGACGGTGAGCCGCTTGAGTTCCCCTTCGAGCCGGGTGATCTCCTCCCTAGCCATGACCGCCAGCTCGGAGTCGGAGGGTTCGACCGCGAGCAGGCCCCGGTTGTCGGCGAGATCACGTTCGGTTTTGAGATACTCGGCACCGGTGGCGACGAGGTCTTTCAGACGCGCATACTCACGTGA
>JBJTAU010000056.1:0-8731 GCA_046090965.1 Limisphaerales bacterium
CCCCACCCCACCCCCCCCACCACGGACTCATAACTCATGGTGTCAGCCCTTCTTCAAGCCCGCCCGCACGAGTTCCTCGACGGTCGCCGTTTCGCCGAGCATGGCTTGCGCGGCACGGATGGCTTCGTGCGCTTCGGGTTGCTTGAAGCCCAGTGCCATGAGGGCCAGGACGGCGTCGTTGAGCCGCTGGTCGCCGGCGGAAAGGCCGCGCGCCGCGCTGCTGGCTTCCCACGCGCCGGCGGCTCCGACCTTGTCTTTCAGCTCGACGACGATGCGCTCGGCGGTCTTGCGCCCGACGCCGGAGATGGAGGAGAGGGCCTTCACGTCGCCGGTAGAGACGGCCCCGCCAAAGCCCACGGGCTTCATGCCGCTGAGGACGTTGAGCGCGATCTTTGGTCCGATGCCGCTGACGGTGTTGATGAGCAGGCGGAACAACTCGCGTTCCGCCGCCGTCGCGAATCCGTAGAGCACATGGGCATCCTCGCGCACGACCAGGTGGGTGAGCAGCCGCACGTCCCCGCCCACGGCGGGCAGCTTGTCGAAGGACGACAGCGGGATGAGCACCTCATAGCCGACGCCGTGCACATCCACGGTGACTTGCGTGGGCAAGGCATCCACGAGTTTGCCATGCAGGAAGGAAATCATGCCGCGCTCTTGTAGCGGAGAAACGCACGGCCAAGCAATGCGGAAGGACGGACGAAGCGCGGAATGCGGAACGGTGAAACTCAGCCGCAGTTCGACCCGGAGTCAGAAGCCGACGAGGAGCTGCCGGAGTCAAACGAGGAACTGGAACTGCTCCCGCTGTCGAAGGACGAACTGGAGCTCGGGGAGGAGTCGGACGACGAATGGCTTGGGCTGGGATCGGAGGCGTGACGGCGCGTCGAGTCGTCCGGCGTCGAGGTCGGGTGATGGAGGTGGTAGAGCGGGTTGGCGGGATTGGTGAGGCTGTCATCGCCGATGATGGGTGGGACAAATGCATTGCCATCATCGCCCGGCCGGCGTGCCGAGGACCGGGACGCTACGCGGAACAGCATGACCATGATGGCGATGACCACGGCGAGCCCCAACAGCGCCACGAAGACCACCAGCAGAAATCCCATGCTCATGCTCATGGTCGCACCGTGTCAGACGCGCTGGGCAGTGGCGAGGGAAAACCGGCTCGCACTTTGCAGATGCGTGAGGGCGAGTGCGAGCGCGTCGTCGGCGTCGGGGTCGGGCAGGTCCGCGAGTTGCAACATGCGCTGCACCATGTTTGCCACCGCGTGCTTTTGCGCCGCGCCGTAACCGACGATGGCCTGCTTCACTTTGCGCGGCGCGACCTCGAAGATTTCCAGCCCCGCCTCCGCCGCTGCCACGAGCGCCGCGCCGCGCGCCTCGCCCATGATGATTGCCGTCTGCAAGTTCTGCGCGAAGAACAGCCCTTCCACGATGCACACGGTCGGCTGGTGCTCCTGAATCAACTCCCGCAAGGTCGCGTGGATCTTGGCGAGGCACCGCGAACGCGCCCAACTCGCCGGACACTCGATGGTCCCGTGCGCGAGCGTGGCCGGCTGCGGCTTGGCGGCGCGGATCACGCCGAAGCCCGTCCCGCGCAGCGATGGATCCACGCCAAGGATCACCTGATGAACCGTCGCCGAGGAGCTGGCCTGAGCCACCGGTGCGGCCGCCGTCGCCCGGCTCCGCCCGGCTCCGCGCACGCGATTCTGCAACTGCTCAAACTGCTTTGGCGAAATGCCCACGCGCACACAGTGGCAAAGCCGGCGAGGGCTGCGAAGCCTCAATTGCGTTCCGGAAGCGAGCCGCTGGCGAGGCGTAATGCGTAAAACGTAAGCAGAGCGGCGTGCATCTGTCCTACTTACGTTTTACGCATTACGCCTTACCTCCCCTCAGACATCCGCCGTCCGTCTGAAAAAGTATTCCCAACTTTGCCACTTGGCGGCGCGCTGCACCGGGTTACGCTGGCCGATGCCAGATGAACCGGCTCAACCGCATCCTGCACGTGGACGGCGACAGTTTCTTCGCCAGTTGCGAAATCGCGCTGGAGCCAAAGCTGGAGGGACGGCCAGTGTGGGTGGGCGGCGGCCGGCGCGGCGACGGCATCGTCATCGCGGCCAACCGGCTGGCGAAGAAGTTCGGCATTGAGACCGGCATGGCGTGCTTCGAGGCGAAGGCGCGCTGTCCCGCGGGAGTGCTCTGCCGGCCCCACTACGACGAGTATCGGCGGCTCTCCGGCGAGATGTTCCGCATCCTGGAACAGTATGCGCCCACGCTGGTGCCGGTCTCGATTGACGAGGGTTTCCTCGACCTGACCTCGATGGATCAGCACGTCTGGCGCGACACGACGCCGATGGCTTACCTCCGTGCCATCGGGGAGCGCGTCCGGCGGGAGGTGAAGCTCCCTGTGTCAGGCGGGCTGGCGAACTCGGCGAAGCTGGCCAAGCTCGCGACCGACGCGGGCAAGCCGGGCTTCCTCGAAGTTGCGCCCGGCACGGAGCAGGAATTCCTCCGCAACCGCCCGGTGCGCGAGATGTCGGGCATCGCAGGGCGCCGCGAACGGGCCTTGTCCGCGCTGGGCGCGAAGACCTTTGGCGACGTGGCGGAACTGCCGTCCATGCTGCTGAAGCAAAAGTTCGGCATCTGGGGCCAGCAGCTCTGGCTCTTCGCCAACGGGCAATGGAACGAGCCGCTGCTGCTCGAAGTGAAAGATCGCACGACGATTTCCAGCAGCACGACGCTGCCCTACGACGAGCCGGACTACGAGGCGGCGCTGACGTTTACGTTGAGCGAGGCGACGCGGCTGATCGGCCAGCTCCGGCGCGAGCAGTTGCAGGCGCGCGAACTGGGGCTGACGATTCGTTTCTGCGACTTCACCGAGACGGGCGCGGGCCACCGCTTCCAGCACGCGCAGTTTCAAAACTCGGTCATCAACCGGGTGGTGGAGGATTTGTTCCGTGACCTGATGAGCCGCGAGTGGAAGCCGGTGCGGCAGATCCGCCTAGCTTTCTGGAACCTGGAGCGCCTCGACACGCAGCCGACGCTCTGGGGCACCACGCACGCCGAGCGCTGGGGCGCGCTGGATGAGGCCGCGCACGAGTTGAACACGGTCTTCGGCCAGCCGGACAAGCCCGCACTGATGACGGGCGCGCAGCTCGCGCTGCGGCAGGTGGACAAGGCGCACGAGAACCCGAAGGCGAAGTGCCCGTTCGTCCCGCAGCGCGAGATGGTGAAGAAGCTCTGGGGCACTGACGCCGACCCGCTGGCACACAAAAGCCAGTGGGAGAAGCAGCTTGCACGGGTGAGCAAGCGCGCAGTGAGGCAATAACCGGTTGACCGTCTGAAGCGGCGGCGTAGTGTGCCCGTCAATGAACCCGAATCTTTTAGCCCCCAACCTTGCTTCCGCCAACCAAACTGCTCCTCCCATGAACGCAACCTCCGCTCCTCGAATCTGCCCCGAGTGCTCTGAAACTGTCGTGCCGTTCAGCAGTCTCGCGCGGCGCGATTTCCTCCGTGCGGTAGGCGCGATGGGTGGCGCGGCGCTGCTGCCTACCACGACGCGGGCCGCACGTCCGGAAAAGCCGGCTGAGACGCTCGTGCGCGAGTTCTTCGCCACGCTGACGGCCGAGCAGAAGCTCGCCATGGTGCGGCCGTGGGACCACGGCGCGGAAAAGGGCGGCACGCCAATGCGTCTCAAAACGCACAACGCGCCGCCGCTGGGCAAGAAGCTCGGCGAGCAGTTCAGCAAGGCGCAGCAGGAGCTGATTCAGACGACCTTCAAGGCCATCCTCTCCGGCGACGAGGCTTACGACCGCATCAGCCGCAACGGCAAGTGGGACAACGCCGGTTCCTTCGAGGGCAATGGCGTGGCCATCTTCGGCGACCCCTCGGGCAAGGAGCCGTTCTCGTGGGTCTTCGCGGGGCACCACCTCACGCTGCGCTGCGACGGCAACTCGCAACCGAACACCGCGTTCGGCGGGCCGATGTATTACGGCCACTCGGCCAACGGCCACAGCGAGAACAACGTTTACAACTACCAGACCCGGCAGGTCATGAGCATGTTTGACATGCTCGACGAGAAGCAGCGCAGGCAAGCCGTCATCGTCGGCGACCCCGGCGACGGCGAGGCGGCGCTCAAGGCCAAGCTCGTGGCGCAGCCGCCCACCGGCCTCAGTTTCACGGACCTGGAAGAGTCGCAGCGCGGCCTCGTGCTGGGCGTCATGCGCACGCTCATCGGCCCGTTCCGACAGGAGGACGGCGACGAGGTGATGCAGCTCATCAAGCGCAACGGCGGCATGGAGAAGGTGCGCCTCGCCTTCTACAAGGAGAACGCCGAGAAGGGCAACGACCGCTGGGATTACTGGCGGCTCGAAGGCCCCGGCTTCGTGTGGAACTACCGCGTGCTGCCACACGTGCATTGCTTCGTCAACGTCGTCGGCCAGGCCTAGCGCACGCAGCGAACTCCGATGCGGCTCCGGCTCCAAGCTCTCCTCGGTGGGCTGCTGCTACGCGTGGCCGTCGCCGATCACGCCTGCGCGGCGGAGAAGCCCGACTTCCAACGTGACGTGCTGCCCATCTTCGAGGAGAAGTGCCTCCGCTGCCACGGCGAGAAGAAGAAGGACGCCAAGCTCGACATGCGGACCATGGACGCGCTGCTCGCCGGCGGCGTGACCGGCCCCGCCCTGAAGCCCGGCAACGCGCAGAAAAGTCTCCTCATCGAACTCCTGCACTACAACGAAATGCCGCCGAAGAAGGCGACGCCGCGCGTCACCAAGGAGGAGTTGGAGCTACTCCGGCGGTGGATCAACGCGATGTCGGTGGCTTCAACGCCATCGCGATGAACAGTCGGTGTTACCACAATGGTGCGGCGACACGACGCATCCGCAAATCCACCGCGCGCCTCTTCTCCTTCTCCCCCATCGGGGGAGAAGGCCGGGATGAGGGGGCAAGGCGTGCGGATGGAACGAGTGCCACGTTGTGTCAGCAGTCCGCCCCTCACCCTGTCCCTCTCCCCCGATGGGGAAGAGGGGACCGGACTTCGACTCGATGAGCCTGTTCGAGAGCCCAAGTCCCAAACTCGTTCGCAGGCGTCCACCCCACTGCTCGCATCTATGAAATCCACCGCTGGCCTTGCCCTGCTGTCCGCCCTTTTCCCGCTGCTCGCCGCTGCGCAGACCAACGCGCCGGTCGCCGGTTTCCGCGACCTCTTCAACGGCAAGGACCTCACCGGCTGGGTGGACGTGAACACCAGCAAGGAAACCTGGACCGTGCGCGACGGCTTGCTCGTCTGTCGCGGCCAACCCATCGGCGTCATGCGCTCGGAGAAGCAGTATGAGAACTTCATCCTGCACATCGAGTGGCGGCACATGGAAGCGGGCGGCAACTCCGGTGTGTTCATCTGGAGCGAAGGCACCGTGCCCGGGGGCCGCCGGCTACCGAAGGGCATGGAAGTGCAGATGCTCGAACTGCAATGGCCGTATCTCAATCCGGAGAAGGATGGCAAGCCGCGCCCGCTGGGCTACATCTCCGGCGAGTTGTTTGGCGCGAACGGACTCGAGACCACGCCTGACAACCCGCGCGGCAAGCGCAGCCAGTCTTTCGAGCTACGCTGCAAGGGCAAGGGCGAGTGGAACACCTATGATGTGGTGGCCGTGGACGGCGTGGTGAAGCTCGCCATCAACGGCAAGTTCGTAAACGGCGTGAGTCAGTCCTCCGTGCGCAAAGGCTACCTCTGTCTCGAATCCGAAGGCGCGGAAATTCACTTCCGCAACCTCCGCATCCTCGAACTCCCGCCCGGCCGCGCCACCCCCGAGCAGACCGCGCCGGAGGTGAACCGGCCGAATCCCTAAACCACCTCACTGATGACCTGCCCAACGCTGACGAGATGCTGTGGGCGGCCAGTGATGTCGTTGAGCGTGGACTGGTGCGGGTCAAGGCCGAGGTGGTGATACAGCGTGGCGATGACGTCCTGATAATGCACCGGCCGCGCGGTGGCTTCTGCCGCCCATTTATCCGTGGCGCCGATGACTTGTCCGGTCTTCAAGCCGCCGCCCGCCATCAGGCCCATGCTCACGCGCGGCCAGTGGTCGCGCCCGGCGCTGCGGTTCACCTTGGGCGTCCGCCCGAACTCGCCCCACGCCAGCACCAGCACATCGTCGAGCAGGCGGCGTTCGCGCAAATCCTCGACGAGTGTGTGCAGGCCATGGTCCAGCAACGGTCCGAGGTAGCGCATCCGGTCAAAGTTGTCCGAGTGGGTGTCGAAGTCACTAAGCGACACGCTCACGCAGCGCACGCCGGCCTCAATGAGCCGCCGCGCGAGTAGGAGCTTCTGCAAGGCCTTCGGCCCCTCAGTGGTGTAGTTGCGCGCGGACGGTCCGTCCATCCGGGGCGTGTAGCGTTCGAGGACGCGCGGGTCTTCCTTCGTCAGGTCCAGCGCCGCGGCGAATCGGCCCGAGGTGAGAATGCCTACGGCCTGTTGCGTGAACTGGTCGAGCGCGTCCATCGCCCCACCGCCGTCCAGATCGCGGCGTAGGCGGTCGAACTGCGCGAGCAACTCGACGCGGTTCTCCAGTCGGCCGACAGAGAGGCCCTCGGTTAACTCCAGTTGCAGCGTGTGGCCGGCGCGTTGGCGGGCCAGTTCGGTCTGCATGCCGGGCTCCAGTTGACGCTCGAAAAGGTGCGAGAGGTCCGGCCGGAACGGCGCGCAGGCCGGCCCGTGGAAGCCGGGCCGCGCACTGTTGCGGACGAGCGGCCGGCCTTGCATGAGGTCCACGAAACTCGGCGCGGCATCCTGCGGCCGGCCCAGTAGTTTCGCGACAGCGCAGCCCAACGCCGGGTGTCCGCCGATGGGCGCGAGTTCCTTCGCCGTGAAGCCGGACTGGCATTGAAAGGCGTCGTGCTGCCCGTCCGCGCCGACGAGCGAGCGCAGGAAGACAAAACGGTCCGCGTGCGCGGCGACTTGCGGCATCAGTTCCGTGAGGTGGACGCCGGGAATCTTGGAAGGCAACGACTTGAACTCGCCGCGAATCTCGCTGGGCGCGTCGGGCTTGGGATCAATCAGGTCCATCTGCGGCGGCCCACCGTCGAGATGCAGGAGGACGACCGCCTTGCGCGAGGCGCGGACGCCCGCGTGCGCCTCGCCGCGCAGCACGTCCGCCAGCGTCAACCCGCCGAGGCCCAGCGCGCCAGCCGTCAGGAAGCCGCGCCGCGACAGTCCATCGCAGTGACGAACGGGCTGGCCGTGGAACGTGAGCATGGTGACAGTTGGCTGAGTGACGCAGCTATGGAGACGCCAACCGGGTGGTTTTGGCAAGGTCGTTCCAAGCGGCCAAAACCCCGAATTGACTGAGTGCCGCCCTTCGTTATGCTCCGCGTCTCTTTATGTCGAAACTGACCGTCCGTGACCTGAATGTGCGTGGGAAGCGCGTCTTTGTGCGCGTGGACTACAACGTCCCGATGGAGGAGCAGGCCGGCCAGATGGTCATCAACGACGCCACCCGCATCAAGGAAACGCTGCCCACGCTCGACTTGCTCATCGCCGGCGGCGCGAAGATCATCCTCGCCGCGCACCTCGGCCGCCCCAAGGGCCAGCGCGAGCCGTCCATGAGCCTCCGGCTCGTCGCGGCCAAGCTCGCTGATCTCATCAACCGCCCGGTCGCGTTCGTCGATGACTGCATCGGCGAGAAGGTCGAGCAGACCGCCGGGCTCTTGAAAGAAGGCGACATTCTCCTGCTGGAAAACACCCGTTACTACAATCCGGAAGAGGCTAACGATGCGGCGTTCTCTGAGCAACTCGCGAAGGTCGCCGACCTCGATGTGAACGACGCGTTCGGCGCGGCGCATCGCGCGCACGCGAGCACCGAGGGCGTGGCGCGCGTGGTGGCCAAGCGCGGCGGCGCGTGCGCGGCGGGCGTGCTGATGGAGCGCGAGCTGAAGTTCCTCGGCGATGAGCTGGAAAACCCGGCGCGGCCGTTCGTGGTCATCCTCGGCGGCGCGAAGGTGTCGGACAAAATCCTCGTGATTGACCGGCTGTTGGAGAAGGCGGACACGATTCTCATCGGCGGCGCGATGGCCTATACGTTCAAGCTCGCGCAGGGTTTCAAGGTCGGGAAGTCGCTGGTCGAGCCGGACAAGACCGATGTTGCTAAAGCAGCGCTGGAGAAGGCGGCGGCGCGCAAGGTGAAGTTCCTCCTGCCCACGGACAACACCATCGTCACGCCGGTCAAGACGGACAAACTCAACAAGAAGGGCAAGCCCATCATCGAGTTCGAGAACCCGCGCACCAATGCCGAGCCGAACATCCCCGACGCCGAGGAAGGCGTGGACATCGGCCCCGCGACGGCGGCGACGTTCAGCGAGGTCATCCTCGGCGCGAAGACGATTCTGTGGAACGGCCCGATGGGGATCTTCGAGGACAAGCGCTTCGCCGCCGGCACCAACGCCGTCGCGAAGGCCGTCGTGGACGCCACGGCGAAGGGGGCCAAGAGCATCATTGGCGGCGGCGACAGCGTGAAGGCGCTCAACAAGGCCGGCCTCGGGGACAAGGTGACGTTCCTGAGCACCGGCGGCGGCGCGAGCTTGGAATTCCTCGAAGGCAAAGAGCTGCCCGGAGTGGCGGTGCTGACGGACAAGTGACCTGCCTCTCAACTCTCAACCATCAACTTTCAATTCTCCTGTGGACAAAGAACGCAAACTTATCATCGCCGGCCACATCAACAATATCAAATACCTCGCCAGC
>JBJTAU010000057.1:0-2953 GCA_046090965.1 Limisphaerales bacterium
CGGCGAACACGATGGCGTCCGCGATTGAAGCGCTTGGCATGAGCTTGCCCAACTCCAGCGCGCAAGCCGCCGTCTCGAAGGACAAGACCGTGGATTGCGAAGCCGCCGGCGCGGCGGTCTTAAACCTCATCAAGCGCGGCATCCGTCCGCGCGACATCATGACGACGAAGGCCTTCGAGAATGCCATCCCGCTGGTCATCGCGCTCGGTGGCTCGACGAACGCCGTGCTGCACCTCATCGCCATGGCCAGCGCGGCGGACGTGAAGCTGACCATTGACGACTTCACGCGCATCGGCAAGCGCGTGCCGGTGCTCGCCGACCTCAAGCCCTCGGGCAAATACGTCATGGCCAAGCTCGTGGAAATCGGCGGCACCGTGCCGTTGATGAAGATGCTCTTGGACAAAGGCCTGATGCACGGGGACTGCATGACCGTCACCGGCAAGACGCTCGCGGAGAATCTCAAGAACGCGCCGAAGTATCCCGCCGGCCAGGATGTGGTGCGCGACTTCAGCAATCCCATCAAGAAGGACAGCCACCTCGTCGTCTTCCGTGGGAACCTCTGTCCCGGCGGCGCAGTCGGAAAAATTTCCGGCAAGGAAGGCCTTCAGTTCAACGGCAAGGCTATCTGCTTCGACAGCGAGGAAAAGGCGCTCGCCGCGATTCTCGATGGCCGCGTGAAGAAGGGTCACATCATCGTCATCCGCTACGAAGGACCGCGCGGCGGCCCCGGCAGGCGCGAGATGCTCTCGCCCACTTCCGCGATCATGGGCAAGGGCCTTGGCAAGGACGTGGCACTGATCACCGACGGGCGTTTCAGCGGCGGCTCGCACGGATTCGTCGTCGGTCACGTCACACCGGAGGCATACGAGGGTGGACCGCTTGCCATCGTGAAGAACGGCGACTCGATTCTGTTCGATGCCGAGAAGCGCGAGATCACCCTCGGCATCACCAAGGGCGAACTCGACAAGCGCCTCCGCCTCTGGAAGCGGCCCGCGCCGCGCTACACCCGCGGCATCCTCGCCAAGTATGCCGCCACCGTGAAGTCCGCCAGTGAAGGCGCGGTGACGGATATGGATTTGAAGGTGTGACTTGTTTGCCGCCGCGCCAGAGACTTTCAGTTAAACCCTCCATGCTTATGAAAAAATACCTCACCGAGTTTATCGGCACGTTCTTCCTCGTCCTCACCATCGGCTGCTCCGTCATCGGCGGCGCTTCCCTCCCGCCGCTGGCTATCGGCGCGGCGCTCATGGTGATGATCTTCGCCGGCGGCCATGTCTCCGGCGCACACTACAACCCGGCCGTCACGCTCGCCATCTGGCTGCGCGGCAAGTGCGAAACGAAAGACGTGGTGCCCTACGTCATCGCGCAAGTCGTCGCGGCCTGCCTTGCGGCGCTGGCCGTGGGCTTCCTCGTCGGCGCACCCGCCAAGGCGGCCGGTGAGCTCAACGTCGCCAAGTCGCTCGTCGCCGAGTTCCTCTTCACGTTCGCCCTCGCCTACGTGGTGCTGAACGTCGCCACTGCCAAGGGCACGTCCGGCAACTCCTTCTACGGCCTGGCCATCGGCATGACGGTGATGACCGGGGCGTTCTCGGTGGGCGGCATCTCGGGCGGCGCGTTCAACCCGGCGGTCGCCGTCGGCGCGAGTCTGATGGGCCTCATCCCATCCTCCCAGGTGTGGATTCACCTTCTCGCGGACTTTGCGGGGGGCGCGGCAGCGGCGTGCGTCTTCAAGTTCATCAACCCGGAAGACAAGTAACGCGTGGCCTCCCGGTGCCGTTAGCTTAAGCCAAGAGACGATGCTCGCGACTGCCACTTTCCCCCGCGTCAACCTGGCTCGCACCCAGCACGCACTCGCCGCTGACGTCGAGTCGTTCTACCACCTGCCGCACGGCGAGCACGCGGGCAAAGCGTGTCAGGGGACGGCGTGCTTCGCGGCGTGTCATCTCAACCCCGATTTGTGGGCGCAGGCGAATGCGCAGAGTCCGCGCGTGTATTGTCTCGGGGAATGTTTCGCCGCGCCGGCGAAGGGGCAGACGAATCCACGTCCGCCGGTGAAAGTTTTTTCGCCTCACGGCATTGTGCTCGGACGCATCGCAGCGGGCGGTGCGCGCACGCTCGCGGCGTATGAAAAGCTCGGCGGCTACGCGGCGCTGCAGAAGGCGCTCGAAGGGACGCCGGAGCAAGTGCTCGCGGCGGTCGAAGCGTCGCAACTGCGCGGACGCGGCGGCGCGGGTTTCCCCGCTGGACGCAAGTGGCGCTCGGTCGCGACGCAGCGGCCCGGTCAACGCTACGTCGTCGCGAATGCCGACGAAGGCGACGCGGGCGCTTACATTGACCGCTACCTGATGGAGGACGACCCGCACTCGCTCATCGAGGGCATGATCCTCGCGGGCTACGCGGTCGGTGCGAGCAAGGGTTACATCTACTGCCGCCTCGAATATCCGCTCGCGAACAAAGTGCTCCGCGACGCCATCGCCGAGGCGCGCGCGGCGGGCTGGCTCGGGTCGCGCATCGGCGGAAAAGATTTTGCGTTCGAGCTGGAGGTTTACACCGGTCACGGCAGCTACGTTTGCGGCGAGGAGACTTCGCTGCTCCGCTCCATCGAGGGCAAGCGTCCCGAAGTCATGGCGCGCCCGCCTTATCCGACCGAGCGCGGATTGTTCGACCGGCCCACGCTGGTCAACAACGTCGAGACGCTCGTGAACGTGCCGTGGATTGTCACGCACGGCGGCGACACTTACGCGAAGCTCGGCTTTTCCAAGAGTCGCGGCACGAAGGCGCTCTCGCTTAACTCGCTCTTCAACCGCCCCGGTCTTTACGAAGTCGAGTTCGGCGTCACGGTGCGGCACATCATCGAGAACATCGGCGGCGGCCTGCGCGACGGCGCGAAGCTCAAGGGCGTGCTCATCGGCGGGCCCATCATCGGCATGATTCCCCCGCACCTCATTGACAC
>JBJTAU010000058.1:0-4128 GCA_046090965.1 Limisphaerales bacterium
GTCCGTCGCCGGCCGGGCCTTCGCCTTTCGGCCGGTCCAACGGCTTCCCCGAGTTGAAGCTGGGCGTCGTCATCAGCAATCAGTTTCGCTACGCGCTGACCGAGCCGGCCAACACCCGGGTGGTGGATTTCGTGACGCTCAACAACCTCACCTTCGGGGCTGACCTCGCCTCCGCGCTGCCGCTGACCAACGGCACGGCGGCGGACGCCGCAGCGCGCTTCTGGTATCCCACGCCTTACATCACGAACCGCTCGCTCTTCGCCCGGACCCTGGGCATCAGCAACCAGATCGCGATGTGCCTGGATACGAACGTCACGGCGCTTTCCACGAACCAGTGGCGGCAATGGAGCCTGAACACGCCGATCCTACGGGAGATTGACCGCGTCCGTCGCTTCCTCGGCCTGCCCACCCTCACGCCGGTGAACCAGTTGCCCTCGCCCTCCACCTCGATCCAGTCGCCGTTCAATCCCACGCGCGTCGTGGTCATCTCCAAGAGCTGGGAGGCCAACGACCCGCTCGTGCATTACACCAGCCGGGACTTGATGGACCCCTTCCGTCCCAACGCCTCGGACCAAATCACGCCGCTGCCGTTGCCGATCACCGCGCTGCCGTCGCCGGGCACCGTGTTCCAAGTCGGGGCCGGGTTCGTGAACGGCCGATTCGTGTCCTACACCAACGGTGGGCTGAACTTCTACTATCAGCCTTGGGGCCGGCCCGTGGACAACAACAACCCGCGGTTCCAGAACCTGGCCAGCCTGACGAACTACTACACCATCGCCTCGCCGGCCTACGACCAGCGGTTGAAGGACGCCGGCGTGTTCAACTCCGACCAGTGGGACTTCCCGCAGCGCAAGTTCGCCAATCTCGGCTGGAGCGGACGCGTCCACCGCGGCACGCCGTGGCAGACCTTCAACCTCAAGTCCGACCAGCCCAACCCGACCAACTGGTATTACTGGGCGCACAGCTACGACACCAGCCCCACGAACGACTGGCGGCTGGTGGACATCTTCACCACCGCGATCAACGCCGACGCGACGCGCAGCCTGCTCTCGGTGAACCAGACCAACCATGCCGCGTGGGCGGCGGCGCTGGGCGGCACGCTGGTGCTTTCCAACAACGGGGCCTTCATCGTCTCGCCTCCGGCGTCCACGATTCCCGTCATCACGCCGCAGACCCTGCAGTTCGCCAGCATCGTGGGCGACCTCACCGGCGGCCTGATCAACGCCAAGCATCGTGTGCCGATGTGGAACGCCGCCGCGAGCTATAGCGCCGGCGACGTGGTGAGTTACTTGATCGGACCTTACGGCGGCGTGAGCAACTACGTGGCGGTGACGGGCACGAATCAGAGCCAGAATCCGTTCCTCCAAAACTCCGCGGGCAACTACAGCTATTGGAACAGCGTCCCGTTCTGGAACAACGCCTCCATTTACACCCTCAACCAGTTGGTGGTGTATGCCGGCGTGCCCTACCAATCGCTCTCCAGCGGCAACGCCGGCAACGGCCCGCACACCAATCGCCTGTTCTGGGAGCCTTACAAGTCGCGGTCGTTCAACCTCGTGGGCAAGGTGCTCACCACGCACGAACTCAGCACCCTCTCCCCCTACCTGAACATCGGGCAGGCGTGGAATGGCGGGCCTTACGCGCAGGGCGCGCGGGTCTATTGGCAGGGTTGGTATTATCAGGCGTTGCGGGCTGCGCCAGCGGGGAACCCGCCGATTCCTTATCTGAACTACTCCAATCCGCGCACCATGGCGCAGAGCTATTGGTGGCCGCTGGAATCCCCGCTCATCGCGCGCAACGGCGGGACCGTGGACTGCCTCACCGATGTCTTCGTCGAGCGCATCCCGCAGCAGACGCTCGGGCTGCTGACGCTGGAGTCCAACCCGCGCGTGGCGATCTACGCCTACGGCCAGTCACTCAAGCCTGCCGAGCGCGGCATCTATGTCGGCGCGGTCGGTGGCGGCGCGTTCAACGGCATGGTGACGAACTACCAGATCACCGGCGAGTTTGCCTCGCGCACCGTGGTCCGGATCGAGGGATTGCCCGAGCCGGGGCTGCTCCCCAATCCGCTCCCCGCCGGAGCCCCGCCGCTGTTTCAGCCACGGGTGGTGGTCGAGAGCCACAAAATTCTGCCGCCGCGATGAACACCGCTCCTTCAGCTTCGATGAGTCACCCGCCAGCGTGGCCGTGGGGCGCGCGGTTGTTCAGCAATAGACTGTATTGTGTGGGTTTGTCGTCCGTCCGTAAATTGTCGGCACTCTCGCGGAAGAGCGTATGAAAAACCGGAACTGGTTTCTCCTCAGTGTGCTGCTGCTCATGGCGGCGGCGCTCCTGCTGCGCCAGAGCGAGCAGCGCCAGTTGCGCGACCGCATTCACGGCCTGAGCGCGCCCGGCGCCCCGGCGCACGGCGGCGCGATGGTTCCACCGATTGCCCACGCGCCCGCACCCGCACCCGTGCCGGAGCCGTCCACCGCGAACGTGACTTCGCTGGGAGACGATCGTCAGTTCCCCTTCCGCGTCCGCAACACGCGGACGCCCGCCGCCGAGTTGTTCCGCAGCGAGACCGCCGTGTTGCTGCGCAACGCGCTCGTGGAGACGCGGGAGCCGATGAGTTTGAACATCCCCGCCCACCTACGCGCGCAGGGCGATCCGGGGAGCTGGGTCGTGCAGGCCCGTGGAATCATTGACGACCAGTTCCGCGCCGTGCTGCGTGGCGTGGGCGCGGAGATCGTCAGCTATGTCCCGAACAACGCCTTCCTCGTCCGCGCCAGTGCGAACGACGCACAGCAGCTCCGCGCGTCCCGGCGCGTGCAAAGCGTCCTGCCCTTCGAGCCGTTCTACAAACTGGACCAGCAGCTCCTTCCCCTCGCCGTCCGCCGCGAGGCGATGCCGGCGGGCCGCTGGCTGAACGTGGTGCTCTTCAACGGCGCGGAGGCGAACGGGCTGGCCGCGCTGCGCTCCCTCGGCGCGGACGTGAAGGGTGAGCAGCGCTTCCCCTTCGGCCGTGTCGTCACCATCGCGCCGCCGGCGGACAGCTTGGTGGCCTTGGCCCAGATGCCCGCCGTGCAAAACATCGAGGCTTACCAGCGGCCGGTGCTGTTGAACGACCTGTCCCGCGTGCGCCTCGACGTGTCCACGAACACGACTGATCTCATCGGCACCGCCGGCGCCAATTGGCTGAACCTTCGCGGCAACAATGTGACTGTCGGTATCGTCGGCTCCGGCGTGGACACGGGCCACGCACAGCTCGCGGGCCGGACGTTTGTGAACGCCGCCAGCCCGGCAAGCGACGTCAACGGCCACGAGACCTTCATGGCTGGCGTGATCGCTGCGCTGGACAGCACCGCGCCTGCCGCCACCAATGGCTCTATCGCTGGCAGCACCTATCGCGGTATCGCCCCCGGCGCACTGGTTTATCCGCTCTCACTTTACACGGGTGGCTTCACCAACTTCGGGCATGAGTTCCTCATCACCAACGCCGCCGCCGTGCCGGGCGTCGCCATCGTCAACAACAGTTGGGGCTACCTTAATCCCGCCTACGACATCTACGCCGCGATCTACGACATCGCGGCGCGCGACTCCGACCCCGCGCGCACTAACGACCAGCCGCTGACCTACGTCTTCGCAGCCGGCAATATCGGTGGCGGCAACAGCGGCGGGCTGGGCGGCGCCGCGGATACCATCGTGTCCCCGGCCACGGCCAAGAACGTGATCACCGTGGGCGCGACGGAGCAGTTCCGCCTGCTCGTCAACACCAACGACCCGCTCTCCATCGCCCGCACGGACAGCGACAGCCAGGTGCTCGACACCTCCAGCCGCGGCAATGTGGGCGTGGGCTTGGAGAGCACCTCCGGCCGTTTCAAGCCCGACCTCGTGGCCCCCGGCAGCTACGATGTCTCGCTGCGCTCCGCCACCTTCACCACGCCGACGGACGCGGACAATCAGCTCGGGTCCTCGTCGTCATTCCGCTACGAGTCCGGCACGAGCGTGGCGGCGGCCAAGGTGTCCGGCCTTCTGGCCTTGATGCAGGAGTTCTTTGCGGTGAACTACACGCGCACGAACAAGCCGTCCTTCAACAAGGCGCTGCTCATCAACCGTGCCCGCTCGGCCTCTCCGGCCTACGACCTC
>JBJTAU010000059.1:0-4647 GCA_046090965.1 Limisphaerales bacterium
TTCGATTCCCTTCACCCGCTCCACTTCAATTTCTCGAACAACAGAGCCAGTTCGCGCCGAGGGCATTTCCCCTGTTTCACATCAGAACAAATTCCTCCTGCCCCGCCTTCAACGGCGCGAAGCTTCGGCGGTGAATGGGGCACGGCCCGAGCTTCGCAATCGCCGCCAAGTGCGCGGGCGTGACGTAGCCTTTGTGCTCCGCGAAGCCGTAGCCGGGAAACTGCCGGTCGAACTCCCGCATCAACCGGTCGCGCGTGACCTTCGCCAGCACGCTCGCCGCGGCGATGGAGTAGCTGCGCGCGTCACCTTTCACCAGCGGCGTCTGCGCCCAACGCAGTGACTTCACTCGCAGACCATCCACGAGGACATGCGCGGGCGATGGAGACAGCTTTGCCAGCGCGTCGTTCATGGCGCGGTGCGTGGCTTGCAGGATGTTGATGCGGTCAATCACCGCCGCGTCCACTGACGCGAGGGCGAAGCGGACTTCCGCGCGCGACGTGAGCCAGGCAATGTAGTGCGCGCGCTGGGCCTCGCTGAGTTGTTTCGAGTCGTTCAGCTCCGCCAACTCCGCCGGAAAATTTTCCCCCAGCCAGTCCGCGGGAAACATCACCGCCGCTGCAACCACTGGCCCCGCCAGCGGCCCTCGGCCCGCCTCGTCGAGACCGGCGAGGTGCGTCAGTCCGCTCGCCAGCAACTCCCGCTCGTGGGCCAGCCGGTCCACGGCCTGGCTGGTCTCGATGCGGCCTTCGCGTCCGCTGCGTGCGGCTGTCTTCGCCATGCTTCAACTCAACGCTTCGACTGCGTCAGCAAAATCTTTCGGCCACGGTGCTTCACAGGCGAGCACCTTGCCCGTCTTCGGATGGGTGAAGGCCAGCTTCGCCGCATGCAGCATCTGGCGCGGCGCTTCGTAGCCCGTCAGTTCGCGGAACTTCGTGTTCTGCTTCTTCCCGTAGATCGAGTCGCCTACCAGCGGGTAGCCAAGGTGCTCGAAGTGGACGCGGATCTGGTGCGTGCGGCCCGTGTGCAGGCGGCACTGCACGAGCGTGGAGGCCTTGAGCCGGCGCACCACTTCGTAACTCGTCCACGCCGAGCGCCCGCCGCCCTCGGTCGCGGCCATGCGCTTGCGATGCGTGACGTGCCGGGCAATGGGGACCTTGATGTCGCCCTGGTTTCGCGAAGGCGCGCCGCAGAGGAGCGCGTGGTAAATCTTCTCCACCTCGCGACTGGCGAACTGCTCGGAGAGCGCGGTGTGAATCGCGTCGCTCTTCGCCACCACGAGGCAGCCACTCGTCTCCAAGTCCAGCCGGTGCACGATGCCCGGCCGCGCCACGCCACCGATGCCGCTGAGTTGCCCCTTGCAGTGGTGCAGCAGCGCGTTGACCAACGTATGCCGCTCGTGGCCGTTGCCCGGATGCACCGCGATGTCCGGCGACTTGTTCACGACCAGCAGCGAGTCGTCCTCGTAAAGCACGGCGATGGGCAGGTCCTCCGGCTCGGCCTTGTCGGGTCGCGGGTCGGGCCAGTGGACGGTGACGACTTCGCCCGCGTGCGGCGCGTGCGTGGGCTTGACCTTCTCGCCGTTGACGGAGATCTCGCCCTCCTCGATGAGCCGCTGGAGCGCGCTGCGCGAGGCCGCCGGGTAACGCGCGTGCAGAAAACGGTCCAGCCGCTCAGTGGGCAGCGTGACCTCGATGGTGAAGGTGTCGGAACGTTCGCTCATGAAAGGACAGAGTGCCCGCAGATGACGCGGATGGCGCGGATTTTCCCAAGCGTCGTGGCGAACAAGGAAAGGAATACCATCTTGGCCCTCCCCGAATCTTCGGGAGCAAGTCGGTTGGACATCCGCGTCATCCGCGTTATCCGTGGGCAATGCTCTGACTGGTGAATCACGGTGGATTGGCGACGGGACTTTGGGCTTTGGACTCGTTGGACTTGGGACGCTGCCCGCCACCGGACTTGAACCACACGTAGAAGCTCACGCCCGCTGCGAAGATGCCGATGCTCACGAGTTGCCCCGGCGAGAGCGGACCGATGAACTTCGTCGGCGCGTAGTCGCCGCGGAAGTGTTCCACCAGCGCGCGCACCGGCGCGTAGGCCATCAGGTAGATGGCGAACAACTGCCCGTCGAACTGCTTGCGCCGATACCACCACGCCAGCGCGCCGTAGAGCGCGAGGTTCAGGCCTGCCTCGTAGAGTTGCGTCGGATGCACGCCCGCGCCGTGCGTGGGATGGTCTGCCGGGAAATGCACCGCCCACGGGAGTTCGCACGCGCGACCGTGGCAGCAGCCGGTCATGAAGCAGCCGATCCGACCGAGCGCGTGGCCGAGCGCGACGCTCGGCACGAGTGCATCGGCGAGCTTCCAGACCGGCAGCTTCTTCCACCGCGCGAAGGTGATGCCGCAAATGGTCGCCCCGATGAGCCCGCCGTAGAACACGAACCCGCTGCGCGTGGTAAAGATCTTCGTCCACGGCTCGTCCGCGAATTCCTCCCGCCAGTAGCTGATGACGTAGAGCACCCGCGCGCCGACGATGCCGCCGAGGAACAACCAGAAGACCACGTCCGCCACCGCCTCTGGCGCGAGGCCGTCGCGCAGGCCGCGCCGCTGGGCCGTCCAGTAGCCGGCCATGAACCCGAGGGCCACCAGTATGCCATACCAGTGGACCGTCAGGCTGCCGAGGTGGAACGCGATTTCGTGCACTGCGCGGAGACTAAGCCGCGCCGCTTGCAGCGTCGAGCGCGGGGAACATGGGCGGTGGCGGGTAGGTCGCGCCCTACCAATCCTAGTGTCGAGATGACGCAGTCACTGGTCCACGAGGACGGCCTCCAGCTTCTGCGCGTCAATCGCGTATTTCTTGCCCGCCGGCGCTGTGGGCAGGCGGTTGATGCAGCGGGCTTGCATCAGGTCATCCAGCGTGGCCGGGCGTTTGCCCTGGGACAGGTAATACGCGCGCACGGCCAGGTTGAGTTCGGCGAGATCCTTCTCCGGGTTGGGCGGCGTGGCCGGCTGGACTGCGGGAGCGACCGGCGCGGGTCGTTTCTTACAGCCGGACAGCACGGCGGCGAAGCAAAGGCAGAACACAAGCAGTTCTCTCATTTCGTCGCAGCCTCCTCCGTGGTAGGGGTGTTCATCCTACTTGTCCCACAGCGCTCCGGCATTGCCGCGCGGCAGGAGCCAGCCAGCCTGGCTGGTTCGCATGGTCTCCACATGGCCATCCACGAAGCCCATGTTCGCCCGCTGATTGTGCCGGTTGACGGGGCGCGGCGTGCTCGGGTCGCCGGCGGCTCCGGAGAGGATGCTGCCGGGGGACTTGAAGTAATACGGTCGCGTGCCGACCGCCAGCGATGTGTATTCCCACTTGTCGGGGTTCGGCTCGGTCTGGTTGCCGGGCAGCGGCTCGGCCACGAGGAGCGCACAGTCCGCGAATATGATCGTGCCCGACGGCTGGGAAACTTCCGGGACGCGGACGGTTGTGGCGTCGCTCCACGTGGTGGCCAGCTCCGCATAGGCTATCCCCACGCCGAAGGCGGGCGTGCTCCCGGCGTTCTTGAACTCATACCCCGGGCACTGGTAGCTCGCGATCGTGGCACCGAAATACGGCCGGATGTAATCCATCCACCAGACCCGCGTGGCGCTGGGCAGGATGGGCGTCCCGGACGGCATCGGGATGAAGAGCGGCGGGTTGGCAGTGTCTGTGCAGAGCTTGACGATCCGGTCCTCGCACGCGTCCGAGTAAAGCGTCGAGCCAAGGGAAATCTGGCGCAGGTTGTTCACGCAGGCGATGCCCTTGGTCTTGGCCTTGGCCTTGCCCAGCGCCGGCAACAGCATCCCGGCCAGAATCGCGATGATGGCGATGACGACGAGTAGTTCGATGAGCGTAAAGGCCCGGCGGAGTCCGGCAGTTCGGCCTGAGTTCATAGGTGGCGTCGCATGGCATACGAATTCTGGGGAGAACCCCGGTCAAGCCATTTTTCCGCTGCGCGAGGACTGGTGGTTTCGTTACCATCGGGGCATGAACACCATGATTCGCGCGTTCGCGCTGCTGGCCGGGTTGGTTCTGTTTGCGATTCAATCTCTCGCCGCCGATGCGCCCCGCCTGAACATCCTCTTCCTCTTCGCCGATGACTGGGGCCGCTACGCGAGTTGCTACAAGGGACTCGATGGCCGGCCGACGATCAACGACGTGGTCAAGACGCCGCACGTTGACCGCGTCGCGCGCGAGGGCGTGCTGTTCAAGAATGCCTTCGTGAATGCGCCGAGCTGCACGCCGTGCCGCAGTTCGCTGCTCTCGGGCCGCTACTTCTTCCAGACCGGGCGCGGCGCGATTTTGCAGGGTGCGGTGTGGGACGAGAAGATTCCGACGTTTCCGCTGTTGCTGCGCGACGCGGGCTATCACATCGGCAAGAGCTTCAAAGTGTGGAGCCCCGGCACGCCGGCGGACGCGGGCTTCGGCGGGCAGGCTTACGCGTATCAGAAGGCCGGCAACGCCTGTAACAACTACACCGAGGACGTGACGAAGATGCTCGCGGACGCCCAGACGGTCGACGCCGCCCGGGAGAAGATTCTTGGCCAAGTGCGCGGCAACTTCGACGACTTCCTCGCCGCGCGAAAGCCCGGCCAGCCGTGGCTCTATTGGATGGGCACGACC
>JBJTAU010000060.1:0-2816 GCA_046090965.1 Limisphaerales bacterium
TGGCGCGGCCCGGCGGGCGCGAAACTCAAGCTCACGTTTAAGCTCGCGAAGGCGAACCCGCTCGCCTTCGTCATCCACGAAAACGAGTGGCGCAATTATCGCGGCCCGCGCCGGACCTTCGTCTGCGAACGCGACCTCCCCGGCGCGGACACGGAGCAATCCCTGACCCTCGCCCCCGGTGACTTTACCTCCACCGACGGCCCGTTGAAATCGTGGTCCGACGTGGACCAGTTCGGCATCTGTGCCTACAACCCCGAGCGCCCGCAGCGCGGCCAGCGCGCCCCTCGACAACCGGCGTGGAATGGGCCGGGGCTGAACTTAGTGCGGCTGGAGTGGGCGTGAGCCAAAAACCACCACGATGACTCTCCATCGAACTATCCCGCTGACGGCCCTGATGTGCTCACTGGCCGCGCCCATTGCTCACGCCCACCTCATCGGCGACGACGCGCATGACTCCGCCGCACCGCACTACGACTTCAGCATCCGCCCGCCGGGAGCCATCACGCTGCGCGGTGCAGAACTGCGCGGTGATACGGTTCTCCTCGCGCAGGCCACGCGCCCGGTGAAGGCTGTTGCGCCCGCCGGTTTACCGCCGCAGGCCGCAGCGTTTCAGGCGTTCGCACCGAAGGTCAGCGTTCGCGCGGACGGACAGTTTCTCTACGTCGAGTCGGACGGCATGCCCGCGCACAACCTGATGGTCGGCATCACCGCGTGGCAGCAGCAGGTGCCGTTGCCGCAGCCTTACATGGGTGCGAACGCGTGGCGCGTCCCGCTGAATCCCGTCCCCGCGAAGACGCCGGCCTCCATCAAGAACCGCTTCCTGCGCGGGGCCATTGCGCTCGCGGCGAACGGCATTCCCATCTTCAACCCGCAGAACAATCGCGGCGAAGTTTCCGCCGATATTGGCGAGCTGGACCAGTGGGGCGGCCACTGCGGTCGCGCGGATGACTACCACTACCACGCCGCGCCGCTGCACTTGCAGGCCGTGCTCGGCAAGGACCAGCCCATCGCCTACGCGCTGGATGGCTACGCGATTTTCGGCCTCACGGAGCCGGACGGTTCCGCGCCCGCGCAGCTCGACGCCTTCAACGGCCACGCTACGCCCGCGCTCGGCTACCACTACCACGCGTCGCTCAAGTATCCTTACGTCAACGGTGGCTTCCACGGCGAGGTCGTCGAGCGCGACGGTCAGGTGGACCCGCAGCCGCGCGCGGGCGGCGTGCGTGAGGCGCTGCAACAGTTGCGCGGCGCGCGCATCACCGGCTTCACCGCGAAAGACGGCAAGGCGTTCAGCTTGAAATACGAGGTTGGCGCGGAGACGCGCTTCGTGAACTACACGTTGCTCGACGCCGACGCGGTGAAGTTCGACTTCGTGGACGGGCGCGGCCAGACGCGCACGGAAACCTACTCGCCGCGCCAGCGCGGTCCCGGCGGCGGCGAGCGTCCGCCCGGCGAACCGAAGGGCAAAGATGGGAAAAAGAAAGGCCCTGCCAAAGGTCCGCCGCCGCCCGAGCGCGCCGCAAAATCCGATTCACCACCGTTCATCTTGAACGCGAAGCGCAGCGGCAATCTTGTCTTGAGCAGTGCCGTCGTGAAGGAAGGCGGCGCGTTGCCGACTGAGTTCACCGGCGACGGTGCGGGCATTTCGCCGCCGCTGGAATGGCGCGGCGCGCCGACGGGCACGCAGAGCTTCGCCATTGTCATGGACCACCTCGCGCCCGGTAACGAGATGAAGTGCTACTGGACGCTCTGGAACATTCCTGCGACGACGACTTCGCTGCCGAAGAACGCGCGCGACATCGGCACGCTCGGCGCGGGCTTCAAGGGCACGCCCGGCTACGAACCGCCGCATTCGCAAGGACCGGGCGAGAAACGTTACACCATCCATCTTTACGCCCTCTCCGCCGCGGCGCAGTTGCCCGTCACCCGCACCGTCACCCGCGATCTGTTGCTCGCCGCCATTGCGGACCTCGTGCAGGACAGCGCGGACTTGACCGTGACTTACACGCGGCCTGGCGGCGCGGGCACCGCGAAACCCCGATAGCGACTGCAAATCCCTATGGCATTCGTCACCTTTCCGAGTCTGAAACCATCTGGTGGGGTCAACATGCGTCCTTCGCTCATACCCGTCCTGCTCCTACTCGGAGCCTCCCTCGCAGGAGCCGCGCAAACGAAGCCCAACGTCCTCTTCATCGCGGTGGACGACCTGCGGCCGGAGCTGGGTTGTTACGGAAACAAAATCGCCAAGAATCCGAACATTGACCGCATCGCGGCGCGCGGGATGGTTTTCAACCACGCCTACTGCCAGCAGGCGGTCTGCTCGCCGTCGCGCTCCTCGCTGCTTACAGGACGCCGGCCCGACGCGACGAAGGTGTGGGATTTGGAAACGCATTTCCGCGTCGCGCTGCCGAACGCGGTCACGCTGCCGCAGCACTTCAAGGCCAACGGCTACCACTGCGCGGGCCTCAGCAAGATTTACCACGTCGGCTTCGAGGACGGCCGCTCGTGGAGCGAGCCGCACTGGTATCCGCGCGGCTTCTCGGTGGACACCGACCCGGTGGACTGGACCAAGCGCACCGTCACCCGCCACGGCGTGAGCGTGCAGGAATACACCGACAAATCAGCGCCCGACCCGGCGGACAACGACAAGCGTGCGGCGAAGGGCAAGTCCGGCAAAGGCGGGCCGGCTTTCGAGGCCAGCCCGAAATCCGATGACGAACTCCCTGATGGCGCGACGGCAGCAGAGGCGGTGAAGCGCCTACACGCGCTGAAGTTGAAGGGCGAGCCGTTCTTCCTCGCCGTCGGCTTCCTCAAGC
>JBJTAU010000061.1:0-2752 GCA_046090965.1 Limisphaerales bacterium
GGCTGCGTCCACACGGGCTTTTCCGCATCGGGATCGTCGCAGCGGACATACCAGTTGCTGCAACTGCCGTCGAACATGCCGACTGACTGATGGAAGAACAACCACAGCCGCCCTTTCGGATCGCACCAGAAGGAGCCCAGCCGCGTGCCCATTTTCAACCCGTGCGCCTGCGGATCGATCACGAACACGGGGTCACGCCACGACTTGCCCTGGTCATTGCTGTAGCTCGCCAGCAGATACGCGTTCGGCCCGTCCTGCCCTCCGGCCCAGCAGGTCCAGAGCCGTCCTTTGGACGTGGACTCCATGCTCGCCGCCATCGCGAAGGGCAGATACTTTTCCGCATAAGCAGGGAACGGATTGAAGATAAGCTTCGGCGTGACGTGGATGCTGTTAAGCAGCTCCTGCGTGACTTTGACGGGTGACGTGGACGAAGGCTTGTTGAGCTTGTTCACCACCTGCTTAAAGCTCACGGCACCCGAGACGTTCTTGCCTGCGGCCACGTCTTCCTCGCGGAACTTCGCCAACAAGATCTCGCCTGCGCCATTGCGGTCGCGGTCATAGGTGATCCAGATGACGCCGTCCTTGTCCTGAACGCCGTCGGGATAGGACACGCCTTTTCGTTCATCGAGCAGCAGGCCATCGCTCCACGTCGCGCCGTCATTCGTGGAGAGCTGCGCGGTGAGATGGCTGCGACCGGTGAACTTGTAGTGATTGACGAGGAGCAGATGGCCCGAGGCGAGGCGGCGGATGAAGAAACGCGAGTGCGGCGTGGCGATGGTGGTCGGCCTGCCTTCCGTCCAGGTGCGGCCCTTGTCGGAGGAATGACTTTCCCACAGCACCTTCTCGGTGCGGATCAGCATCCAGAGGCGGCCATCGCGCATTTCCACGATCATGTTCTCGAGTCCCGCCTTCTCCGTCTTCACCGTGCCATGCAGCTTCCAAGTCTTGCCTTCATCGGCGGAGACTGCCGAACCGAAGACTTGTTTCGGATCAAATCCCGCCCAACCGCTCAGCGGCTCCAACGCATGCACTACCGGCAGCACCCACTCGCCGGTCGAGAGCACGATGGGTTTGTTCATCCGGAAGCTGAAGGGACTGTCGAAGCCCACACGAAACTCCGCGCCCCACACCGGCGGCGTGGCATCGGGAGCATCGGAAATGCGCGCATACACTCCGTGCCGACTGCTGTCCTTTACGCTGCGATTGAAGAGATACCAAAGCCGCCCCTTCGGATCGATCCACAGGCACGGGTCGTAGCAGCGCGTGCCATCGCTTAGCGGCAAGCCCATCGCCTGCGGCGCGGAGAAGGTCTTCCCGCCATCGTCGCTGTGCGAGAGCACGACGGTGTTCAGCGGCTCGGGTTCTTTGGTGCCACCCGTGAACCACGAGACAAAGACGCGGCCCTTCGCCGTGTGCTCGAGACCGGGGATCCCCTGCCAGGAGCGCTTGGTGAGATCGATGGTGACAGGTTCTGCGGTGTAGAGCGCGGCGCGTGATGCGAGCAGAAAGGCGGCGACGAGAGTGAGGGGCAGTTTCATTTCGAAATGGCTTTTGGTAACGGCGACTCATCTCACTTCTTCGGCGCGGGCGGCAGGGCTTTGATCCACGCGAGGTTGAAGACGTAGTGGTCCTTGCTGGTGATGAGTTGGATGCGGCCGTCGCGGGTCTGCGTGATGGCGAGGTAGCCGTTGATGTCGGCGTTGGTGACGCCGTCCTTCGCGATGAGGCGGCGGTCAGGCCAGGTCTTGCCTTCGTCATAGCTCACGGCGGCGTAGAGGCCGGTGCCGGTGTAGTCGCCGCTGGTGGACTTGAAGGTGAGTCCTTTGCGCTGGTCTTTCGGCGTGCGGGCTTGGTCGGTGAAGGAGCAGAGCACGATGGGACCTTCTTTGAGCCGGATCATCGCGGGGCGCTGCGTGTTGCTCACCACGGGGAACTCGCTGATGTCCCATTGCCATGTCTCGCCGAGGTCGCTGGAGTAGCTGACGGGCATCTTGAAGTCGAAACGCTTCTGCGCAGGCTCCTCGGGCGAAAGGCGACCGAAGGCCATGAGGCGTCCATCGGCGAGTTCGACGATGGGCTCGTGGATGCCCGCCATGAATGGCCCTTTGCCGCCGGGCTTGATGTCTTCGGAGCCGCGCCGTTGCCGCCCGGTCTCGGTCCAAGTCTTGCCGTTGTCGCGACTGATGGAAAGCCCTGCGAAGTCAAAGGGGATCGCGATGACGCCTTCCTTCGTGCGGATGGGATTGCTCGATGACTCGCCGTGCGAACGCATCACTTCGGCATTCGACCACGTCGCACCGTTGTCGGTGGAGCGTCGGATCAGGATGTTGCCGTGCTGTCGCGCCTCGACGATGTGGTAGATGGTCTTGTCGCCGTCCCACCAGACCTTTGGCGCGTGATCGTTCACATCCTGCGCATCCCAGAAGGGCGAGGCAGGCTCCCATTCCTTCGCAGCGAAGCGTAGACGCGAACCAACGTTCGCCGTCGAGAGATCAGTCTCGCCAAGCGTGGAGAACCAAACCGCAAGCAGATCGCCATTCGAGCACTCGGTGATGGACGGGCTGTGATTCTGGCTGATGAACACGGGGCCGACCGCGCCATCCGGAATGCGCACGAAGGGCTTCGGGCCCTCGAAGAAAGGCTCGTGCCGCGAAGGCGGCTGGAGCTTCGGCACTGTCTGGCTCACGTCTCGCGCGTTCAGCGGCGGCGCGGCCACTGGCAGCATTATTCCTTTCGGCAGTTCAGCCTGAAC
>JBJTAU010000062.1:0-2646 GCA_046090965.1 Limisphaerales bacterium
CTGGTGGGCGCGCTCGGCGGCAACGCGAACTTCTCCGGCAGCAACGTGACGAGCCTCGCGGGGGCGTCGTCGGATGGCTTCGTCGCGAAGTTTGCGCCGGGCGGCAGCGTGACGTGGGTGCGGCAGTTGGGCGGCAGCGGCGTGTCGGCTGCGCGCGCGGTGGTGGTGGACGCGGCGGGGACGGTTCATGTGACGGGATATTTCTCCGGCAGCGCGGCGTTCGGCACGAACACGCTGGGTGGCATCTCCGGCAGTTACGATGCATTCCTGACGCGGTTGGACGCGAACGGGGTGTTCGCGTTCGCGCAGCAGGCGGGCGGGGCGGACTTGAGTGGTGACTTCGGGCTGGGCGTGGGCGCGGACTCGGCGGGGAACAGTTTCATCACTGGCTATTTCAGCGGGACGAGTTCCATCGGCGGCGGCTCGCTGCCGAGCCGTGGCGCGGAGGATGTGCTGGTGACGCGGTTCAACCAGGTCATCGGCGGTGGCCCGCCGCAGCTCGGGTTGATGCGCAACGGCGCGCAGTTCCGGATGCGCTGGCCGCTGGCGTCGTCGAGTTACATCCTGCAAAGCACGACGAACCTGCTGGTGCCGGTGTGGCGGGACGAGACCAATTCGCTGACGCTCAACGGCACGCAGTTGGAGACGGATGTCGCGCCGGGCAGCGCGTTGAAGTTCTACCGGCTGCGCAAGCCGTAGGTGGCGCCGTGCGGCCCTGCCGGCGCGGTTTTCGCTCGACGCAGCCGGACCCGTTCCCAAGGATTTGCCGCGATGCGCGACCTCGTCAAACAATCCTTCGCCCTCGTCGGCGTCATCAAGGCGCTGCGGCAGATTCCCTTCGATGTGCGGCGCGCGCTCTGGTGCATCGGGCGCGAAGGCGACATCCGCGAGTATCTCGAGAGCCACCCGGTGCGGAAGCTCCAGATTGGCGCGGGCTACAACATGCTGGCTGGCTGGTTGAACGTGGACTTCAACCCTTACACACGGCAGCCGGGGCAGCTCTATCTCAACGCGACCCGCACCTTCCCGTTCGCCGAGGCCTCATTCGACTACGTGTTCAGCGAGCACATGATCGAGCACATCTGGTGGCCGGACGGACAGACGATGTTGAAGGAGTCGCATCGCATCCTGAAGCCCGGCGGCAAGATCCGCATCTCGACACCGAATCTCGCGAGCATCACCAGCCTGCTCGACCCGCCGCGCACGGCCATCAAGGAGCAATACTTGAAGCTCGCGCGCAGCCAGAGGGACGCGTTGATGCGCACGATCTACGAGGCGCTCAAGGCGTATCGGCTGGCGGTGCCGGCGCGGTTGCCGAACAACGCGCCGTTGCTGGAGACGTTGCCGAAGCTGACACCGGACCCGGGCCATACGCCGGACGCGGTGAACGCAAGCGCGGTGTTCGTCGCGCCGGATCAGTTCCGCGTGGTGTATGACGCGAGCACGGATGCGGACCTGAAGGAGTATCAGTTGCGCGGGAATGCGGGCGGGACGTTCAAGAGCGAGGACGCGGTGGTGATCGCGACGAACGGCCCGTCGGCGACGCGGGAGTTCCTGTCGGGGTTCGCGCTGACGCAGCCGGGGGCGAAGGTGTCGGTGGCAGTGTATGTGGTGACAAACGCGGGCAACGAGCGGGCCAGCGCGCCGATGACGATCACGCGGCCCAACCCGTGAGGCGTGGCGGCGCAGTCACCGGGCACGGGCTGCCATGCGGCGCGTCCTGCTCCCTCTCCCCCATCGGGGGAGAGAGCCGAGGTGAGGGGGCGGACCACGAAAGAAGTGGAACGCCTCTCTCTGCTTCGCAAGCCGCCCCCTCACCCTAACCCTCTCCCCCGATGGGGGAGAGGGAATCAGTCGCGGCCCGGCGCGGTCTTGCTTCCGGTCTCCGCTCCGCATGATTCTCTCCGCGTGACTGCTGACGCACCGGCCTTGTCGCCGGGACAACTCATCACGGTGACGATTCACGACCTCGCGTTCGGCGGCGAGGGCGTGGGGCGCGTGGGAGAACTGGTGGTGTTCGTGCCGTTCGTGATCCCCGGCGAAACGGTCGAGGCGGAGGTGACGGAGGTGAAGAAGAAGTTCGCGCGCGCGCGACTGGTGCGAGTGGTAACGGCGTCGCAGGATCGAGTGGAGCCGCGTTGCAAATACTTCGGGCAGTGCGGGGGCTGCCAGTATCAGCACCTGGCGTATCCGGCGCAGTTGCGGGCGAAGCACAAGCAGATCGCGGATCTTTTCCAGCGCGTGGGCGGCCTCAGCGGCGCGGTGATCGACCCGGTGGTGCCGTGCCCGGAGCCTTACGGCTACCGGAACCGCATCATGGTGCGGACGCATTGGAACAAGCGGGAGCAGCGGATCGAGCTGGGCTTCCTGGGCTTCGACAACGAGTTCGTGGTGAGCATCACGGAGTGCGCGATCGCGGAGCCGGGGCTGAACGAGGATTTGCAGAAGGTGATCGCGAATCCGCCGCCGCGCGGGGGCTTGAAGGTGACGCTGCGGGTGACACCGGAGGGCTGGGTGGTGCCGCGCGATTCGTTTTTCCAAAACAATTTCTTCCTGCTGCCCAAGCTGGTGGAGACGGTGCGGGAGCGGTTGCGGGAGGCGGGGTCCAAGCGGTTGATTGACGAGGATTGTGGCGTTGGATTTTTT
>JBJTAU010000063.1:0-3616 GCA_046090965.1 Limisphaerales bacterium
GCACGATGACGGGCAGGTTCGCGCTCGCGGCGACGGCGAAGGCGAGGCCAACGAGGAAGGCGACGTTGATGGTCTGCAACTTGATGGCGAGCAGGAGGGCCACTGCGCCGACGACGAACGCGGCGATGCGCGCGACGCGAACTTCCTCACCCGGCCCGCGCTCGCGGCCGTGGTGGAGGACGTTGGTGTAGAAGTCGTGCGCGAAGCTCGTGCTGGCGCTGATGGTCAAGCCGGCGACCACCGCGAGGATGGTCGCGAAGGCCACCGCGCTGATGAAGGCGAAGAAGATTTCGCCGCCGAGGGCTTTCGCGAGCAGCGGGGCGCTCATGTTTTCCACGCTGATTTTGGCGGGCGTCAGGATGGTGGCCGCGCCGAAGCCGAGGAAGGTGGTCATGATGTAGAACGCGCCGATGATGGCCATCGCCCACACCACGCTCACGCGCGCGGTTTTCGCGTCCGGCACGGTGTAGAAGCGCACGAGCACGTGCGGCAGCCCGGCGGTGCCGAACACCAGCGCGAGGCCGAGCGAGATGAGGTCAATCGGTCCCCAGCCCTTCGTGACCTGCAGGCCAAAGATGAGGCCGGGCTTGAGAAAATCCTTCTCCACGATGGTTCCGTCGGGGCCGGCCACGGGGACTTTGCCGACGGCTTCAAAGAACTTCGCGAAGCTGAAATCAAAGTGTTTCAGCACGAGCACGCTGAGAAAGAGCGAACCGCTCATGAGGAGGATGGCCTTGATGATTTGCACCCAGGTGGTCGCCAGCATTCCGCCGAAGACGACATAAACAATCATCAGGACGCCGACGCCGGTGACGGCCCACTCGTAACCGATACCGGGCAGGAGGAGCTTCACCAGCGCGCCGGCGCCGACCATTTGGGCGATCATGTAGAAGGTCGAGACGGTGAGCGTGGAGAGCGAGGCCATCGCGCGGACGGGACGCGGCGAAAGGCGGTAGGCGAGCACGTCAGCCATGGTGTATTTGCCGGCGTTGCGGAGCGGTTCCGCCACGACGAGGAGCACGGTGAGATACGCCACGAGCCAGCCGACGGAATACATGAAGCCATCGTAGCCCTTGAAGGCAATCATCCCGGCGATGCCGAGGAAGCTCGCGGCGCTCATGTAGTCGCCGGCGACGGCAAGGCCGTTCTGCCAGCCGGTGATGCCGCGTCCAGCGGCGAAGTAGTTGCTCGCGCCGGTGGACTTGCGCGCCGACCAGTAGGTGATGCCGAGCGTCACGAGGACGAAGGTGAGGAACATCCCGAGCGCGGGCGTGAATTGGAAACCCGTGGGCGCGGCAGCAGGTGCGGCGGCGGTGGCGGCGAGGAGGAAGCTCATTACTTCGCGCCTCCTTTGGGCTGGTCGAGCTTCGAGACGATGGCGTGCGCCTGATCGTCGAACTGCGCGGCCTTCCGCAGGTAAACGTAGGCGAGAATCCACGCCATGAAGAACTGCGACAGCGCGAAAAGGTAGGCCAGATTCACCGGCCCGAGGCGCTTTTCCATCAGTTCGGGGAACCAGCCGACGAGCACCGGCAGTGCGAAGTAATACACCACGAAGAACAGCGTGGCCGGCACGATGAACTTGAGCTTGGCCGCGAGCAGCGCCTTGAACTCCGCCTGCGCCGCGATGCCCTCCCAGTCCGCGATGTCCGCGTCCTCGTCGGCGGTCTGCTCGTGGGCGGGCGGCGGGCTGGCGTGACCGAGGCGCGCGACGTCGGTCTCCGCGCTGACCTCGGGTGTCAGGTCACGGTCTGGATTAGGTTGATCAGGCATAGTGGCAGAGCGGGCGGAGGATGGGAAACGAACAGAGGCAGGTCAAGAAGCGAGGGCGAGTGATTAGGAATCAGTGATTAGTCGGCGGTGGCAAGCGGCACGCTCGGACTAATTACTAAGCACTAATTACTTTTCCACTCACACCAACTCCCGCAGCGGCTCGCTGCCGGGGTCAACCAGGTGCTGCGGGCGACCCGTGAGGTCGCTGACCATGTCGTTGTGCGGGTCCAAGCCGAGGCGTTGGTAGAGCGTCGCGAAGACATCGCCGAACTTGACCGGGCGGTCCGCGCATTCGCCAGCGTCGCGGCTGGTCGCGCCGATGACTTGCCCGTGGCGCATGCCGCCGCAGGCGAGCACGGCGAAGGAGACATTCGGCCAGTGGTCACGGCCGGCGTCTTTGTTGATCTTGGGCGTGCGGCCAAACTCACCCCAGACGACGACGCTGACGTCCCGGTCCATGCCGCGCGCGTGCAGGTCTTCGATGAGTGCGGAGAGGCCTTTGTCCAGCAGCGGGAATTCCTCGCGCGCCTGGCCAAAGTTGTTCCCGTGCCAGTCCCAGCGGCTGAACGCGATGGTCACGCAGCGCACGCCGGCCTCGACGAGTCGGCGCGCCATGAGGAAGTCGTCGAGCAGGCGGTGTGAGCCGTCGTCCTTGAGGTTAGGGAAGCCGCGGCCGTAGCGGTCGCGCAGCTTCTGATCTTCTTTGTTCAAGTCCAGCGCCTCGGCGAGCCGGCTGGAGGTAAGCATCGCAAAGGCCTGCTGGTGGAAGGCGTCGAGTCCATCGACTAAGCCGCTATTATCCACATCGCGACGGAAGTGGTCGAAGGCGGTGAGCAACGAACGGCGGTCATCCAGCCGGCCCGAGGAGATGCCGTTTAACACCATGTCCTCCTTGCCTTCCTTGTTCGGCTTGAACGCGCCGTGGGCGGGGCCGAGGAAGCCGGCCTGGCCGGGGTCGCCCCACGGACGGTGGCCCGTCACCGGCGCAAGGCCAACGAAAGCCGGCATGCCCGGGATGGTGTTGCCTTGCAGTTTCGAGAGCGTCGCGCCCATTGAAGGCCAGCCACCAGCGGGTTTATTGCGCGGCGCGCGGCCGGTGTGGCACTGGAAGGCGTCGTGTCCGCCCGCCGCGCCAACCATCGAGCGGATGATGGTGTATTTGTCGGCGCACTTGGCGAGATGCGGGAACAGCTCGCAGATTTCCATGCCGGGGACGTTCGTCTTGATGGGCTTGAACTCGCCACGCACTTCCTTGGGCGCATCGGGCTTGAGGTCGAACATGTCCTGATGCGGCGGACCGCCGGCCAGGAAGATGTTGATGACCGCCTTGTGTGACTTACGGATGCCAGCGCGCGCCTCGGCTTCGAGCAGTTGCGGCAGCGCAAGCCCGCCCCTGCCGAGCGCGCCGAGGCGGAGGAAACTGCGGCGGGAAACGCCGTCGCAAAAACTGCCTTCGGTGCGTCCGGGGATCGTGAGCATAGCGGTCAGACGAGTTCGGGAATCGGGTGGTGTTCGAGGTCCACGAGATACTGCGGGCGGCCACCGAGATCGGTGATGGTGGTCTGCTGGGTATCAATGCCCATGCGGTTGTAGAGGGTGGCAAACACTTCACCGAGATGGACGGGGCGGTCACTCGCTTCGCCGCCTTGGCGGTCGGTTTTGCCGATGATCTGACCGGTCTTCATCCCGCCGCCGGCGAGGAGCGCGCAGGAAACGCGCGACCAGTGGTCGCGGCCTGCGCCCATGTTGATGCGCGGGGTGCGGCCGTACTCGCCCCAAGCGTTGAGCGTCACGGCGTCCGCCAGGCGGCGCTCGTGCGCGGCGTGAGCGAGCGCGCGCAGGG
>JBJTAU010000064.1:0-5024 GCA_046090965.1 Limisphaerales bacterium
GTTGCGGCCCGGCTCGCAACTGAGCAGGAGGCCGCGATGCTTCGCGCCCAACGCACTGTCCTCGACGAACGCAATCCCCGTGGGCGCGCCGCCGCCATACACGTCGCCCGACGGCATCGTGTCGGGGTCTTCCTGCCGCCACTGCGCGGTGGGCACGCTCTGGCCCGGACGACGATCCGCTTGCCACGAACGTTTGCCATCGGCGGAACAGAAACCCGCGTTGCCGCCTTCGAGCAGGAAGGACACGCGGCACGCGGGCGGATCGTCGTTGTCGTTCTGAAACACGTCTCCGAACGAAGTCACCGTCTGCTCGTAGCTGTTGCGGAAGTTGGGGCCGATGATGCGCACGCGCGAGCCGTCGGGGTTCATGCGCGCCGCGAAGCCGCCGATCCACACGTAGCCGTCGTCGCTCTTCGAGCCGGCGATTTCGCGCGGATTCCAGCCGAGGTCGCCGGGATTCGCGCGGCCATAGTAGGGATCGTAAGCGCTGCCGATGCGGAAGGTCTTGCCGGACTTGTCGGTGAACATCGCGCCGCAGTTGCCGGAGTTCCAATACCACTGGCCGTCCGGCCCGACGGTGACGCTGTGGAGCGAGTGATCGTGCGAGCGGCCGTTGAAGCCGGAGAGAATGACCTCGCGCTTGTCCACGGCGGGGTCGAACTTCCCGTCGCGGTTCACATCCGTGTAGATGATGAGATCGGGCGTCATCGAGACGATGACTTTGTTGTCGATCACACAAATGCCCATCGGCGCGTGGAGGAACGGCTCCTGCACGAAGACGGTGGACTTGTCGGCCACGCCGTCACCATCGGTATCTTCGAGGATGACGATGCGATCCCCGGCGGGCTGGCGTTGGTTCTGGCTGCGGTAGTTGACGCCCTCGGCCACCCAGATGCGGCCGTATTGATCCGTGTCGATGTTGGTGGGGTTCTTCAACAACGGCGACTTGGCCCAGACAGTGATTTCGAGATCGGGATCGGACAGCTTGAAGAGATTCGTCGGCACGTGCGTGGGTGACGGCGCGGGATCGGCAGCGGTGGCGAGCGAGCAAAGGCCGGCGAACGCAACGAGGGCGGGGGCAAGGCGGAACAATTTCATGCGTGGGGAGGATTCAATACAGCCGACGGAGGGAAGCAAGCTGGCACGGGCCGGAATTCACTTCGAAAAGATCCACTTCACGAGCTTCGGGATGCTGGGCGGCTGGCCCTGGGAGAGGATGCCGATGCGGAAAATTTTCGCGCTCGCCCACACGCAGCCGAGCATGAAGGCCGTGGTCAGCACCACGCCCAGCGCCACTTCCCACCACGCCGGCCCGGGCGGAATCGCGATGCGGAGGAACATCAGCATTGGTGTGGCTGGCGGAAAGAGCGACACGGCGCGCGAGAACGGGCTGGCCGGCGATTGCAGCACCGGCATGAACATGAGGTAGGGCACCATCACCACCGTCATCACCGGAAACATCAGGCTCTGCGCGTCGCGGATTTCGTTGCACGCCGCGCCGATGGCAAGGAACACCGAGCCATACATCAGCAGCGCGAGGATTTGGAACAGGAAGAACCACCCGAAGAGCTGCCCCGGCACGTTGCCGAGCTGGTCGAACCGCCACAACACCCAGGTCATGCTGCCCACGTAAAGCACCGAGAGCGTCAGCGACACCAGCACCGTGCCGAGCAGCTTGCCCAGCATGAGCTGGAATGGCGACGCGCTCGAAAGCAGCACCTCGGAGATTTTCTGCATCTTCTCCTCGAGCACCGTGTTGAGCAACGCGGGCGCACTGGTCATCACCACCATGTAGAGCAGGAACATGCCGCCCAGCGGCACGGCCATCGTGGCAATGCGGTTCTCGCGCTTGGCCTGCACGACTTCGCCGGTGGCCTTCTGCTCCGCCAGCCCGAGCCGCTGCAACATCACAGGCCGCGACAGCTCGCGCACTTGCTTGGAGTCCACGCCCGCCGCCGTGAAGCGCCGTTCGCGGATTTCGCCGCTCAACGTGCCTTCCAGCCACGCGGGCAACTCCTGATACGTCGGCGTCTGCGTGTGGTAGAGCACCTCCGTGCCGTTGGTCGCGCGGGTGTCGAGGACGTTCGGGCCGAGGATGAGAAAGGCGAACAGCTCCTTGCGCCGGACGCGGCCCGAGAGCTGCAACTCGGCGGCCTTGAGGTCGTCGCCGCTGAACTTGAATTCCTCCGCCACGAACTCGGCTTGCGGCGGCAAGTCCATCTTGAGCGACTGGCCCTTCACCGCCACGGACACCGACTGCGCACCCGCGTGGATTGAGTCTGCGCGCGCCTTGGCCTTCGCGGCGAGCGCCGGGTAAAGCTGGCCCGAGCGGTCCAGCACGGCGAAGCGGCGCGGCGTGACGTCGGCCTTCTTCTGCGCGTAGAACTGCGCGCCGATGGCGATGGCCATGATGACCGGCACCGCCAGCACGCCGATGATGAACGCCTTGCTGCGGACGGCGTTGAGATATTCGGTGGAGGCGACGCGCCAGACTTTGTTCATGAGCCACTTCCTGTCGTCTTGGACACCTGCATCTCCTGCGAGTCCGGCTTGGCGATGCGGATGAAGATGTCGTGGAGCGAGGGTTTGCAGACCTCGAAGTGGCGGACGGTCGTGCGCGGCGCGAGGTCGCGTAGCAGCGCCTGAGGATCGCGGTGGCGCAACTCCTGCAACTGGCCGAGGTCGCGCACCAGCTCCACGCCCGGCAAGCCACGCAGCAGTTCCGCGCCGCCCGCGCAGGCCACGCGGATGGTGTCCTCGCCGAACTGCCGCTGAATGTCCGCGAGCGTGCCGTCGAGCACCTTGTTGCCCCGGTAAATCATGAAGATGAAGTCGCACATGATCTCGGCCATCGCCATGTCATGCGTGCTGAAGATGATCGTCGTGCCGGTGGCGCGGAGTTCGAGGATCGCGGCGCGGAGGACTTCGAGGTTCACCGGATCGAGGCCGGAGAACGGTTCGTCGAGGATGAGCAGCTCGGGCTTCGCGATGACGGCGGCGATGAACTGGATTTTCTGCGCCATGCCTTTGGAGAGCGCTTCGACCTTTTTGTCGGCCCAATCGCTCAAGCCCATTTTCGCGAGCCAGTGCGTGATAGCTTGGGCGGCGTCGGCGCGGTCCATGCCCTTGAGCGCGGCGTAGTAGGCGAGCACGCGGCGGACAGTCATCTTCTTGTAGAGGCCGCGCTCCTCGGGCAGGTAGCCGATGCGGTCGTTCGCGGCGCGCGTGCTGCGCTCGCCCAGCACCTCCACCTCGCCGGCGTCAGGGTGGAAGATGTGCAGGATGCTGCGGATGGTGGTGGTCTTGCCGGAGCCGTTGGGACCGATGAAGCCGTAGGTGCAGCCGCGCGGGACTTCGAGCGAGAGCTGGTTGACCGCCGTGTGGGTGCCGAAGGTCTTGGTGACGTTCGTGAGCCGGACGGCGGGGGGCTTCGGTTCGGCTAGCGGCGGCGGGGACATGGCAGACCCGGGCAGGGTGACGTTCCAAGTTCAAAGTTCAAGGTTCAAAGTTCTGGTTTCGGTTGCCGATGCAGGAACAGGCTTGGGGTTTGCGAGCTCTCGCGCTACTTATGGCGCATGACAAGTGATACATTCCAAGACGCCGCGCTGGTGCTGGTGGGGCACGGCTCGACGTTGAACGCGGATTCCGCCGCGCCGACGCACCAGCACGCGGACGAACTGCGCCGGCGCGGCCTGTTCGCGCAGGTGGTGGAGTGTTTCTGGAAGGAGGAGCCGTCCGTGTGCGGCGTGCTGCGCGGGGTGTTTGCGCCGCGCGTGTTCATCGTGCCGCTGTTCATCAGCGAAGGGTATTTCACCGAGGAGGTCATCCCGCGCGAGTTGGGCTTCTGCGCGCCGGGGGAACGGGAGTTCCCGCGTGTCCAACAGCGCGGCGGCCAGGCGCTGCACTATTGCGGGCCGGTGGGAACGCACCCGAGCATGACGAACGTGTTGCTGGCCCGGGCGCGCGCGGTCGTGGAGAAATTCCCCTTCCCCGCGCTGCCGAAACCGGCGGACACGGCGCTGTTCATCGCCGGGCCCGGCACGGGGAACAACGAGAATTCCCGCAAGGCCATCGAGCGCCAGGTGGAATTCATCCGCGCGCAAGGCGTCTATGCGGAGGTTCACCCCGTCTTCATGGAGGAGGACCCGCGCATCGGCGACTGCTGGCGGATGGCGACGGCGCGGAACCTCGTCATGGTGCCGTTCTTCATCAGCGACGGCCTGCATTCCTACGAAGACATCCCGGTGATGCTCGGTGAGCCCGCGACAGTGGTGCAGGAACGGTTTCGCAGCGGCCAGCCCACGTGGCGCAACCCCACCGAGCGACACGGCAAGCGCCTCTGGTATGCGCCCAGCATCGGCAACGAGCCGGCGTTGGTGGAGGTCATTCTGGAACGCGTGCGGGAGGCATCGGTGGGGGAAACTGGGGAAGAAATCCGTCGTGCCCCGGGCTTGACTCGGCCGACGCTTTCTCCTACCTAACCCCCGCGCTGCGCCTGATGGGCGCTCTCGCACGGATGGATTTCCCCGCACCCGACCGGCACTGATGCGTGCATTCACGCTCGGCTCCCAAGGGTAACGAGGCCCTATCCGCTCTGAACCGCCAGCAATGGCGTCTGGAACCAGCAAACGAGCACACTGAAATGAACCAGTCGAACCCCGCCCTGCCGACCCCCCTGACGAAATCGCCCTGCACGCCTTCCTGATTTGGGAGAAGGAAGGTCGCCAGCCGGGCCGCGAGCAAACCTACTGGAGTTGTGTGCGTCAAGTTCTGCAAATGGGTTTGGGTCATGGCCACTGGGTAAAACGAGGTGGCGCGGATAGCGAGCCCTTCAGCTCGCCGCGCCACCGGTCGAGTTCATACGGCGGGTTGCTTCATCATGGGGTTCGTTGCGCGGCTACCTTCCCGCAGTAGCGCCGCGTTCAAGTAGCGGCTGCCTTCCAGCCATTCTTCGTGCTGCTCCGCCGCCACCGCCCGGATCAGCCGCAGACAACTCGCTTCATCGGGAAAGATCCGCACCACCA
>JBJTAU010000065.1:0-4744 GCA_046090965.1 Limisphaerales bacterium
CCCGGATACTCACGCCAGCACACACGCCGCATGTCCGAAGATAACCGCCCGCTGGAGTCGCTGCGTCGCCAATAAGAGGTCGAGAAGGACCTGCACGGGCGGCTGATGAATTCCACCCGTGCCCAGCGCACCACGCTTTTCGCCGAGCTCTACGACGAGCTGTTCCGCCGCGTGCCCGATCATCCGCGCCTGACGCGCCGCGACACGGAGGAATACAGCCGTCGCGCCGTTGCCGCGCGGATGAACATCCTCCGCCCGCACCTCGCCGGCGTGAAAACGTTCATGGAGATCGCACCGGGCGATTGCCGGCTGGCCTACGAGATGTGTCAGCATGTCGAGAAGGTCATTGCGCTCGATATCTCCGACCAGAGCGGCGGCCAGCAGAACGCGCCGAAGAACTTTCACTTCGAGACCTACGACGGCTACAAGCTCAACCTACCAGACAACTCGGTGGACATGGCTTTCAGCTACCAGTTCCTCGAGCACGTCCATCCGGATGACCACGAGGATCACTTCCGCACCGTGTTGCGCGTGCTGCGGCCTGGTGGCGTTTACATCTTCGACACCCCGCACAAGTATTCCGGGCCCCACGATGCGTCGTTCATCTTCGCGGACGAGGCGGAGGGGATGCATCTCAGAGAATGGACCTACCGCGAGATGAATGACCTGGTCTGCCGCGTGGGCTTCACCGAGGCGTGGACGTATCGCTTTGGCAAGTGCCGGCAGAGCGGTTTGTGGAATGCCCTCACGTTCACGATCGAGGCGTGCGTTGGTGCGTTGCCGGTGAAGCTGCGCAAGGCCATCAGCCGGCGGCTGTTCCTCGGCGTCACGATGCTGGTGCGGAAGTGAACTGATCCGTAGGAGACGACGTGAGGAGTCTCACTTCAACGAGTAACAAGGTCAGCGACTCCTTACGTCGTCTCCTACGAGGAGTCGCATGATGTTCCGCAAGGCCTTCCTGCTCGCAGCGACCTTCGCGGCGCTGACGATCGCGTGCTTCAGCCCGGTGCATGTGCGCGTTGACGGGCGTTTCTGGGGGCACGTCTTCGATGTCGGTCACATCCCGATGTGGGCTTGGCTGGCGGCGGTGCTGCTCTACGCGCTGCCGGAACGCGTGCAGCCGGCGGCCCGCCGCAACGCGCTGTCATTTGCGCTGGCACTGGCTTGTGCGGTGGGGGTGGAACTGCTTCAACCCTATTTCGGCCGGACGTGCAGTCTGGGGGATGTCATCAACGACGCGATTGGCTCAGGGCTGGCGCTCACGGGCATCGCAGCGTGGCGTCGGTCCGCGAGTCGGTTGTGGCGAGGCGCTCACACACTGGCAGTGGCCGGTTGCCTGATCGTTGCGCTCTGGCCGGCCTATGAGGAGTGGCGCGGCCATCAGTGCATTGGCAATTCGCTCGTGAGCGCGCCGCACCGGCTGGTCGCCGCGCAGGGGAAATACGGGGATCAAGCGGACGAGTTCTTAATGGTCCGCGTGGAACTGGCGTGAGCCAATGGGTCAGGCCTGGGCGGTGGGTTCTTCCTGCGTTTCCGGAGGCGATTCGGCCAGGGCAGCGTCCGCTTCCTCACTCAACGAGGGTGCTTCAGGTTCGGCCGGAATCTCTTCAACCACGTTCACCGGAAGGAGGATGGAGAACTGGGTGGAGCAATCCGGTCCAGGCGACTTCAGTTGGATGTCTCCGCCGGCGGCACGGATGATGGCGCGGGCCAGATGCAGGCCGGCTCCGGTGTGGGGCGGCGTCTTGGTGGTGAAATAGGGATCCCAGATTTTCTCGTGAAGGTCGGGCGAGATGCCGGGGCCGTTGTCGCGGATTTGAATGAGGACTTCCGTCTGGGTCCGGTCCACGAGCACCATGATGACGGGCACTTTGTTCGGATCCTCCTTCGCGGGCTCCTCCTCGCTCTCGTCTTCAAACCGGCGCTTGATGACCGGGCCTCTCTCGGAGTGCGCCTCGATGGCATTGTGCAGCAGGTAGAGGATTGCACGGCTGAGTTCGCTGCGCATACCCCACCATTGGACGGTGGGGTCAAGCTGCTGGTCCAGCACGATGCCGTAGTAAGTGAACTCCGGCTCCAGCAACCGCGTCATGTCGGAAACGATTTCCGCCGGACGCAGCAACTGCTGGGTGCGACTGTAAACCGCGACGCTCACCAGCCGGCGCAAGTGGTCGTTCACCTTGCGGAACTGTGAGTGCAGCAGGAACAACCGGCGGCGCACCTCTTCATTGATCCGCTCGTCCACCATCAAGGTTTGCAGGCTGGCCAAGGCGTGGGCCAGCGGCTGGTGAATGTCATCCAGGAAAGACGCCGAAAGCTGGCCGAAGCGCTTCTGCCAGTGCGCCGTGGTCATGCCATGCTGGAAGTCAGTCATCTTCTGCTTCAACTCGGCCTGGATGCGGCGCTGCTCGTCGGGAGCCAAGAGTTGGACATTCAGCTCGTCGCGCAGCCGCTTCCACTCGAGCGCCGCGTGGACGCGCACCGTGCATTCATGCGGATCCACCGGCTTGGTGAGGTAGTCGAAGGCACCCAGCTCAATGCCGCGGTGGGTGTCCTCTGATTTCAAATCCCCCGTGACCAGGATAACCGGGATGTTGGCCGTGCGCGGCTCGTGTTTGATCGCCCGGCACACTTCAAAGCCGTCCATCCCCGGCATGTTCACGTCCACGATGGCCACATCCACCAGTTCCTTGCTGAGGAACTCCACCGCCGACGCCCCGCTGCCACAGGTGAAACACTCGGCGTTGAGGGTCTTGAGGCAGTCCCGCAGTTGCCGCAGGGCCTCCGGCGTGTCATCCACGGCGAGGATCCGGGGGCGCGTGATGGCGTGCTTGGTGGCTGCGGGCGGCGCGATGGAACCGGGCGGGCGGGCGGCGGAGAGTTTGACTGGGACTGGCGGCATCGTGCGTGGGCGGGACAGTAGGAGGCGGTCCATGCCTAATCAAGGAAGCAGATTGACGGCCAGTCATATTGGTGTACTCGGTGTTGCTCCTGCGCCGGAATGACCGCGCGCGCCATAGCCAAGGGCGCCACAACCATCTGATTTAGCCCATGAGCAACAACCTCCTCTCCGGCCTCAAGCAACACACCATCGTCGTCGCCGACACGGGCGACTTCGAGAGCATCCGCAAGTATCAGCCGCGCGACGCCACCACGAACCCCAGCCTCATCCTCAAGGCCGCCCAGATGCCCGAATACGCCGCCGTCGTGGACAAAGCCATCGCCGACGCCAAGCAGACCGGCGCGACCGGCAGCGCGTTGCTCGGCGCGGCCATGGACCAAATCGCCGTCGCATTCGGCATTGAGATTCTCAAGATTGTGCCCAATCGCGTCTCGACCGAGGTGGACGCCCGCCTGTCCTTCGACACCGCCGCGTCCGTCGCGAAGGCCCGCTCGCTCATCGCCAGCTATCAGAAGGCGGGCCTCCCGAAGGAACGCGTCCTCATCAAGCTCGCCGCCACTTGGGAAGGCATCCGTGCCGCCGAGGAACTCAAGAAGGACGGCATCGCCTGCAACCTCACGCTGCTCTTCTCCTTCGCCCAAGCCGTCGCGTGCGCCGAAGCCGGCGTGCAACTCATCTCGCCGTTCGTGGGCCGCATTCTCGACTGGCACAAGAAATCCACCGGCAAGGACTTTGTCGGCGCGGAAGACCCCGGCGTCATTTCTGTCACCGCGATTTACAACTACTACAAGCGCCACGGCTATTCGACCGAAGTGATGGGCGCGAGCTTCCGCAACGTCGGCGAAATCCTCGAACTCGCCGGCAGCGACCTGCTCACCATCAGCCCCGCACTGCTGGAGGAGATGCAGAAGACCAGCGTCACTGTCGCCCGCAAACTCGACCCCGCCACCGCGCCGACCCTGGGCCGCGAGAAAATCCACCTCGACGAAAAAGCCTTCCGCTGGGCGCACAACGAGGACGCGATGGCGACGGAGAAGCTCTCTGAAGGCATCCGTCTCTTCGCCGTGGACACGCTCAAGCTGGAGAAGTGGGTCGCCGAGACGCTGAAGTAGCCCGTGCCGGCGACTTGAAGTCGCCGTCCGCAGGCTCCGTAGGAGCCAAACATGGGTAGCCGTGGGTGAAACCCACGGTAAGAGCCCCAAGTGGCGGCCAACCGCGTAGCGGTTGAACCGTCTCAGTTTCCACACAGACCGAAGTCTTCTCCATGTTCAACCGCTACGCGGTTGAGACCGTTTCACACCAACCACCGTGGGTTTCACCCACGGCTACTCATGTTCAACTCCTACGGAGTTGGCCAACGCGCCGGAGGCGTGGGCTGTGTCCTCCGTCTTTCCTCTTCGCACGCCTCACGCCAGCAGTTCGCGCACGACGTGCCCACGCACATCCGTCAGCCGATGGAAGCGCCCGCCGTGTAGGAACGTCAGCCGCTCGTGGTCCAGCCCGAGCAGGTGCAGCATCGTTGCGTGCAGGTCGTGCATCTCCACCACGCTCTCCACCGCGCGGTAGCCGAACTCATCCGTCGTGCCGTAGGTCATTCCGCCGCGCACGCCACCACCCGCAAGCCAGACCGTGAAGCCCAGCGGATTGTGGTCGCGACCGTCGCTGCCCTGCGCAAACGGCGTGCGGCCAAACTCGCCGGCCCACAGGACCAGCGTGTCGTCGAGCAGGCCGCGTGACTTCAAGTCCTTCAACAGCGCCGCGATGGGCTGGTCCACCACAAACGCATTGCGCGCATGGTCCTTCTTCAAATTGCCGTGCGAGTCCCAAGGTGCCACGAACCGA
>JBJTAU010000066.1:0-2664 GCA_046090965.1 Limisphaerales bacterium
TTATCGTCGCAGCACCGACCCGATTCCCGGTCTCGAAGATACCTCGCGCGCCGGCAAGGCTGATGACTTTCTTTACAGCGGTTTGATTGCGTTAACTTTGACTTATTAAAAGCGATGAAAGCTCTTAGTTCCGTGTTCCAAGTTACAGACAAACTTCAGTGGTTGAACACCACCGAGAGATGCGGAGCGCCCACCGTCCTCCCTGACTGCGGCGTCGCGTTCCGCATGAAAACTCACTTAAAGAAGAGCGTCGGGTTGGCAAACGTGCTCTTAGTGCTTGGCACATGGTGCTTCTTTGGGTTTTGGAGCTCGGAGCTTGGGGCTTCACCCGCCTTTGGCCCCGCTATCTCGGTGCCCATTGATCTACCACGAGAAACCCGCTCGCTGCCCGCGCCAAACCTCATTGACCAATCGCGCGAGGCCGCCGCGCTCAAGTCGCGCGGATGTCTCGAATGCCACGCTGGCACGGACGAGCATACTATGCACAAATCGCCCAACGTGGTACTGGGCTGCACGGATTGCCACGGCGGTAATGCCACACCCGGTTTGCTTATGCGCAAGGCCCATGTGCCATCGCGTCATGGCGAGTTGTGGCCGGGCTCCGCAAATCCGAATAACTCCACAATCCTGCTCAATCAAGAGTCGCCCGAGTTCATCCAGTTCGTAAACCCCGGCGATTTGCGCGTCGCAGACAAGGCCTGCGGCACCTGTCACCGATCGGAAGTCTCCATCGTTGGGCACTCCATGATGCGCCACGGCGCAATGCTTTGGGGCGCGGCGCTCTACAACAACGGCGCGACTCCGCGGAAAAACCCGCATTACGGCCAAGCCTATGCCGCCGACGGCACCGCGCTACGGCTCGTAAACCCCACGCCGGTCACACCCGAGGACACGAGACGTTTTGGCGTGTTGCCTTACCTCGAACCGTTGCCGCGTTTCGCCACGGGCCAACCAAGCAACATTCTTCGCATCTTCGAGAAAGGCGGCGAAAAACAAAACCAAATGGGCATCCCGAACCCCGTCGAGCCGCCCGGCAAGCCCGCGCGCCGCCTCAGCGAGCGCGGCCTCGGCACGTTGAACCGCATTGACCCGGTCTATCTCAATTTGCAGAAAACCCGCCTGCACGACCCGTTGCTCGACTTCATGGGCAGCAACAATCACCCCGGCGATTACCGCTCGTCCGGCTGCTCCGCGTGTCACGTCATCTACGCGAACGACCGTTCGCCCGTGAACTCCGGCTGGTATTCCAAGTATGGCCACCAGGGGCTTTCCTTCACCGGCGACTCCACCATCCGCAAGGACGAGCGCGGTCATCCCATCAAACACGAGTTCACGCGCAGCATCCCGACCAGCCAGTGCATGAACTGCCACATGCACCAGGGCAACCTCTTCGTGAACCCGTTCCTCGGCTACATCTGGTGGGACCAGGAGAGCGACGGCGACCGCATGTATCCGCATCCGGCGAACCCGCTCGCGAAGGAGCCGCACTTCCTCGGCAACCGCAAGCCGGAGGAATTCCAGAAGCAACGCAACCCAACCGAGGAGCAGCTCACGCACGCCATCGCGAAGAATCCCGAAGCCGCCGCCGCGCGCGGGCTGTGGGGCGACCTCGACTTCCTCGAGAAGGTCGCCGAGCTGAACCCGCGCATGAAGCACACGCAGTTCGCGGATTACCACGGCCACGGCTGGGTCTTCCGCGCCGTGTTCAAGAAGGACAAGTCCGGCAACCTGCTCACGCTCGACGACCAGAAAATCCCGCACGACGACGCGCACAAGTTCGAGAAGGCGGTTCACCTGAAGGACATTCACCTCGCGAAGGGCATGCACTGCGCGGACTGCCATTTCCTCACCGACTCGCACGGCGACGGCAATCTCTACGGCGAGCCGCGCGCCGCGACTTCCGTCGAGTGCATCGACTGCCACGGCACAGCGAGCGCGCGCCCGACGCTCGTCACGACCGGCAACGGTGGGCGCTTCAGCAACGGCGGCAAGGGCGTGAACATCGCGGCCACCAGCACGCCGTGGGGCCCGCGCTTTGTGTGGGAAGGCAAGCGGCTCTTCCAGCGCAGCAACCTCTCGCCCGACGTGCGTTGGGAAATCCCGCAGACGCTCGACACGCTCGACCCCACGCACCCGCGCTACAACGCCAAGAGCCGTTACGCGAAGACGCTTCGCCGCGACGGCCAGACTTGGGGCGACGTGCCGGAGCCTGCGAAGTGTCCGCAGGAACTCGCGCACGCCGAGTCGAACATCACCTGCCAGGTCTGCCACTCGTCGTGGGCCACGAGCTGCTTCGGCTGCCACTTGCCGATGCGCGCGAACCAGCGCGTGCCGTTGAACAAGTTCGAGGGCATGACCACGCGCAACTTCACCGGCTACAACCCGCAGGTCGTGCGCGACGATGTCTTCCAGCTCGGCGTGGACGCGAGCTACAAGAGCAACCGCCTCGCCGTGTTGCGCTCGTCGAGCGCGGTCATCGTCGGCTCGCAGAACAGCAATCGCGAATGGGTCTATTCGCAGCAGCAGACCGTCAGCGCGGAGGGCTACAGCGGCCAGGCTTACAATCCGCACCTGCCGCACACGACCAGCGGCGCGGGCACGACGAACGGTTGCACCGATTGCCACCTCGCTGCCGACAACAGCAACAACGCGTGGATGACTTCG
>JBJTAU010000067.1:0-7507 GCA_046090965.1 Limisphaerales bacterium
GTCCGTCGGTCGTGCCCGGCAACCCGGACAAGTCCGTTCTCATCAAGGCGATTCGCTACACGGACTCCAACCTCCAGATGCCGCCGAAAGGCGAGAAACTTTCCGATCAGCAGATCACCGATTTCGTGAACTGGGTGAAAATGGGTGCGCCGGATCCCCGTGCTGCTGGAGCCAAGGGCAAATACGCCAGTGCCACCGAGCGCAAAGTCTGGTGGGCCTTTCAGCCGATCAAGAAGCAGGAGCCGCCCGCGGTGCAAAACAAGTCCTGGGCCGCAAACCCGGTGGACACCTTCATTCTCGCCAAGCTCGAGGAGAAAAACCTCAAGCCCACCGCGCCCGCCGATCGCCGCGTGTTGATCCGCCGCGTTTACTTCGATCTGATTGGCCTGCCGCCGTCCCCGGAGGAAGTCGAAGCATTTGTCAGCGATAAGTCGGAGGGCGCCTACGCGAAGCTCGTGGACAAGCTGCTGGCCTCGCCGCACTACGGCGAGCGCTGGGGTCGGCATTGGCTGGATGTTGCGCGCTACTCCGACACCATCGGCGACCCCGCCAAGCGCGCCGAGACCCCCGCATATCCGTTCGCCTGGACCTACCGCGATTACGTCATCAAGGCGTTCAACGACGACAAGCCTTACGACCAGTTCGTTCGCGAACAAATCGCTGCCGACAAAATTCCCGGAAACAAGGACCGAACCTCGCTTGCCGCGCTGGGTTTCCTCTCTTTGGGCGACCACTTCAACGGGAACAAGAACGACATTATCAACGACCGGATTGATGTGACGACCAAGGCGTTCAACGGACTGACGGTCGCGTGCGCGCGCTGCCACGACCACATGTTCGACCCCATCCCGACGAAAGATTACTACGCGTTGCACGGGATCTTCTCGAGCACCGCCGTGCCGCGAGAACTGCCCTTCATCTCCGGCACGCAGGACAAGACCAAGTATCAGGAATATGTCCGCGAGCGCGCCGCGCTCGAAAAGGAACAAGCGGACATTGCCGCGCAGCTCAAGGCCAAGGGCGGAGCCAAGAACAACAAGAAGGAACTGCAAAAGGAGAACCTTCAGCTCAAGGCCAAGCTCGACCGACTCGACCTCACGCATCCCGGCGCGCCCATCCGCGCGATGGCCGTCGAGGACATCGAAAAGCCCCATGACTCGCCGGTCTTCATCCGCGGCGAGGCGGACAACAAGGGCGACCTCGTTCCGCGCCGTTACCTGGAGGTTTTTCGGTCTCCGAGCGCGAAGCCGTTCGTCTACGGCAGCGGTCGGCTGGAGCTTTCCTACGCCATCGCGAACAAGGGCAACCCGCTCACTTCGCGCGTGATGGTGAACCGCATCTGGCAGCACCACTTCGGCGAGGGCTTCGTGCTCACGCCGGACGACTTCGGCACCATGAGCACGCCGCCGAGCCATCCCGAGTTGCTGGACTATCTCAGCTCTTACTTCATGGACAACGGCTGGTCCGTGAAGAAGCTGCACAAGCATATCCTGCTCTCGAACACCTATCAGCAGGCCAGCGCGGACAACCCGCGCTTCGCGCAGATCGATCCCTACAACCGCCTGCTCTGGCGCCAGAACGTGCGCCGGCTGGAGTTCGAGCCGTTGCGCGATTCCATCCTCGCCATGTCCGGCGCGCTGGACCGCACCGTCGGTGGCCGACCGGTGAATCTCGGCGAAGGTCCTGGCGGCGGTGGCGGTGGCAAGGACAAGGGCAAGATGGGCGCGACCCTCCGGCCAACGGGCAATTACAGCAGCCGCCGCACGCTCTACGGCTATGTGGACCGCGCGCACGTCGCCGAAGTCATGAACCACTTTGACTTTGCTTCCCCGGAAATGCCCAACGGCCGTCGCTACAACACGATCGTCCCCCAGCAGGCACTCTTCCTGATGAACAACCCGCTGGTGATCGAGCAGGCCAGACGTATCGTAGAGCAAAAGGACTTCGCGAAGCTGGAAGACGACGATCGCCGCGTGGCCTACCTCTACGACCTGCTCTATCAGCGGCCACCCACCGCACAGGAAACTCAGCTCGGGCTGGCGTTTTTCGAAGAGGCACCGGCCAAGACCACCGCGCTCCCCGCCGCTCCTGCGCCTGCGGTGGTGGCCGCGCCAGTGAAAGTTGCCGCCGCGAAGGGCAAGCTGCCCGTGCCCCAGGCGGCGCCGCGCAGCACCCCCCGCCCGCTCACCGCTTGGGCCGAATACGCCCACGCGCTCATCCTCGCCAACGAGTTCACGTTCGTGAATTGATCCCCCGGTAGGGACACGCTGCTGCGCGTCCGCTCCATCGTCGCGAATCACTCACATCGCTGCGCATGCCGATGCGGAGAAGGCCGACCGGCAGGTCGGCCCTACCACATCACGCCTTCGGCGGATCGCGACGGGGGAAGAGCGCGGCGGGTTCGCCGATGGTGTGACTGGCTTGCAGCCCACCCCAAGCGGCAAGGGCGAACTGGTCCGGTGCTCCAGGTAGGTTGAGTTGAGCGTAGATTTTCGCTGTGGTGCCGGGGATGAAGGGATGCAACAACACAGCCAGCACCCGACAGCTTTCCACGAGATTGTAGAGGACTTCGTCGAGGCGCGCGGCTTGTGCCGGATCCTTGGCCAGCTTGAAGGGCGCGGTCTGGTCCACGTATTGGTTCGCGCGCGTGACGAGGGTCCAGATGCTGTGGAGCGCCTTCTGGAGTTCGCTGGACCGTAGGTGCGCGACGGTGTCGGTCGCAGCCCGCGCGGCCTCGGATGCGAGTTCGTCGTGGCGGGCGGGCACAACGCCATTGCGGTAGCGCTTCAGCATCGAGAGCGAGCGGTTCACCAGGTTGCCGAGGCCGTTGGCCAGCTCGGCTTGGTAGCGTGCGGCGAACCCAGCGTCCGTCCAGTTGCCATCCGGGCCGATGTCCAATTCGCGCACGACGTAGTAGCGGAAGGCGTCGAGTCCCCAGTCGTCAATGATGGCGACGGGATTAACCACATTACCGGTCGTCTTGCTCATCTTCGCGCCATCCTTCTGCCACCAGCCGTGGACGAGGAGTTGTTTCGGCAGCGGCAGGCCCATCGCCTTGAGCATGATGGGCCAATAGACCGCGTGGAACTTGATGATGTCCTTGCCAATCACGTGAGCGTCGGCTGGCCAGATACTGGCTTCTGGCTTCTGGCTTCTGGCTTCAGCGCCGACTGCTTTGAGAACAATCGAATCACCCAGCGCAGCCGGAACGGAAACGTAGTTCACCAGCGCATCAAACCAGACGTAGGTCACGTAGGCGGGATCGAACGGAAGCGGAATGCCCCACGTCAGGCGCGCAGCCGGCCGGCTGATGCACAGATCTTCGAGCGTGTTGTTCTTCAGGAAGCCGAGCACCTCGTTGCGCCGGTAGTCGGGCTGGATGAACGCCGGATTCGCCTCGATGTGGTCACTGAGCCACTGCTGGTGCGCGCCCAGTTTGAAATACCAATTCGTCTCCGAGAGCTTCACCACCTCGCCGTAGTGCGCGGGAAACGAACCATCCGGCAGGCGCTCCTTCTCAGTCACGAATGTTTCCTCCTTCGTGGAATAAAACCCTTCCGTGCTGGCCTGGTAGAACTGCCCTTCGCGATGGAGCTTCGTGAGAATGGCCTGCACGACTTCCTTGTGCCGCGCGGAGGTGGTGCGGACAAAATCGTTGTTAGTCAGGCCAAGCTTCGCGACGAAAGCCTGCCAGCTCCCGGCGAGTTCGTCGCAGTAGGCTTGGGCGGACTTGCCCTCGGCTTGCGCCGCCTGCTGGACCTTCTGCCCGTGCTCGTCGAGGCCGGTGAGGAAAAAAACCTCCTCGCCTAGCGCGCGTCGGCTGCGTGCGATGACATCAGCGATCACTTTCTCGTAGGCATGGCCGAGGTGCGGCTGGCCGTTCACGTAATCGATCGCGGTCGTGATGTAGAAGCGCTTGCTCATCAAGGGGCCAGTGTGGGACAGCCAGAGCCGAATGGCAACGATGCGCGCCAGCACATGAATTACCCTTGCCGCGCGCAGCAGGGTTGCCAGACACTTTTTTCCATGCGCTCCGCCATGCCCGCCCTTGTGAACTTCGCCGCCGCACCGCACAGCGTCGAGGTGCGCGAAATCGCACGGCCCGAGATCGGCCCGCGCGATGTGCTGCTCCAGGTGCAGGCCGTGAGCGTGTGCGGCAGTGACTTGCATCAGTGGCTCGGCGGCGCGAGTTGGAAGGTGAATTACCCGGTCGTGCTCGGGCATGAGTTCGGCGGGGTGATCGCCGAGGCGGGCCGCGAGGTGCAGGGCTTCGCCGAGGGCGATCGCGTGGTGAGTGAGACGGCGGCGGTGATCGATGAGCAGTCGCCGTTGAGCCGGCAGGGACTTTACAACCTCGATCCGCACCGGCTCGGCTTCGGCTACGGGGTGAACGGCGCGATGACGGAGTTTGTGAAGGTGCCCGCGCGGTGTTTGCATCGCGTGCCGGCGGGTCTGTCCTTCGAGAAGGCCGCGCTCACCGAGCCGTGCTGCGTGGCTTACAACGCGGTGTGCATGAACGGCCGCGTGCAGGTGGGCGACACCGTGCTGGTGCTCGGTCCCGGCCCCATCGGCCTGCTGTGCGCGGTGATGGCGAAGCTCGCGGGCGCGCGGCACCTCATCGTCGCCGGGATGCCGGCGGATGCGAAGCGACTCGCGGTGGCGAAGCAGCTCGGTGCGCACGCCACGGTCACGGGCGACCCGCTCCCCGCCTTGCGCGAACTGGGTGACGGCCTGGGCGTGGACGTGGTGATCGATGCGGCGGGAGTTTCGGCGACGTTGCAGACGGCGATGCAAGCGGTGCGGCCCGGCGGGCAAATCCTCAAGGTCGGCTGGGGGCCGCAGCCGTTGAACTTCAGCCTCGACCCGCTGGTGCTCAAGGCTGTGCAATTGCGCGGCAGCTTCTCGCACAACTGGCCGGTGTGGGAACGTGTCATAGCGATGATCGCCGCCGGGCAGATCAACCTCGACCCGGTCATCAGCCGCGTCGCGCCGCTCGCCGACTGGCATGAGTGCTTCGAGAAGATGCACACGGGGGAGTATGTGAAGGCGGTCTTGAAGCCAGGAGTGTGAGTCATGAACACGGAGAAGACATTTATAAGGAGGGCAGGAAGGCAGGAGAGGACCTGCGGGGGGCTTGGCTTCGTTCCTCCTGCCTTCCTGCTCTCCTTATAGAGTCCTTCCCCTCCTCGCCCATGCCGCTCGCCACGATGCCGAAATGTTTTCTGGAGACCATCTGCGTCGAACGCACGATGACGGTGGACCAGTGGATTGACCTCGCCGCGCAACTCGATTTGGACGGGCACGAGTTTTACTACGGTTTCCCCGGCATCACGGACCTCGCGATGTGCGAGCGCTACCGGAAGCGCGTCGAGGCGCAGGGCCGGACGATCCCGATGTTTTGTTGCGCGCCGGACTTCACGCGACCCGACGCCGCCGAGCGCAAGGCCGAGATGGAGAAGCAAAAGCCCTTGCTCCGAGCTGCGGCTGCGCTGGGCGCGAAGTATCAGCGCGTGCTCTCCGGTCAGTGGCGGCCCAATGTCACGCGCGCCGACGGTTTGCGCTGGGCGAAGGAGTGCATCCTGGATTTGTTGCCCGCCGCCGAGGCCGCCGGCGTCACGCTCATCATTGAAAACCATTACAAGGACACGCTCTGGCAGTTCCCCGAGTTCGCGCAGCGGCTCGATGCGTTCGTCGAGCTCGTTGAGTCCATCCCGCCGACGCCGTGGTTCGGGGTGAACTACGATCCCTCGAATGCCATCATCGCCGGCGACGATCCCATCGCGCTGCTCGAAGCGGTGAAGCTCCGCGTCGTGACGATGCACGCGAGCGACCGTTACTTCGAGGGCGGCACCATCGAAGACCTGCGCAAGCAGGACGTGAACGCGACGACGGGTTACGCGCCGTTCTTGAAGCATGGCGTGATCGGGCGAGGGCTGAACGACTACGACCGCATCTTTAGCATTTTGAAAGGCGTCGGCTTCAAGGGCTGGATTTCCATCGAGGACGGCCCGGACCCGGCCACGGGGTTTCAGGACATCGCGGACTCGACGGTTTTCCTCCGCGCGAAAATGCGGGAGCATGGGCTGGTGTGATCTGAATCACATGATGCCATTTCCTCCCGCTCTCCGGCCAACCTCAACCTCAGCACTGTCACTGGCAAAGTTGGTTGTCGTTGAGGTTCCGACAGCGCACGTAGAATTCTTCCCTTGGACTGGACCACCACTGGCCGACAACTACGGCGGGAAAGCAGTTTTGGATTATCACGGAGAACCCTTGTTTGCGGAGCTCGTGATTCTTCGCCACTTCGAAAGCGCGGGGTGGAATGGAGTGTGGGTGGACACCTACCGGCGGCGGTTGCGCCGCAGTATGGAAAAGGCTGGCGTCCTTCCATCCGGCCAGCGCGCTCTCCTCGACCGCGTGGCTGCCCGTGCGGGAAGCCGCTACGGCTGCTTTGATGTGTTTGTTTGGAGCGGGCAGAGGATTGCCTTCGCCGAGGCGAAGCGGGCTGGAGCTGACCGCATCCGTAAAAACCAAGTTCTCTGGGTTGCCGCTGCCCTTGCGGAAGGAGTGCCGCTTGAAGCGCTGCTGATAGTTGAGTGGACGCTTGCCCGTTCGTCCGCCGTTCCGCACGATGGCGGCGCGGTTTGAACCGCGTTTCATACCATGACCAAAGTCATCATCACCGGCGCGAAGGGCCGCATGGGCCAGACACTCATCGCCTGCGCTAAACAGATTCCCGATCTCCAAGTCGTCGGTCAGATTGATCTCGGCGATCATCTCGCGCCGCTGCTGGATAAGGCCGACGCCGTCATCGACTTCAGCTTCCACGAGGCCACGCTTCCGTTCGCGCACCGCTGCGTGCAGCACGGCAAGGCGCTCATCGTCGGCACCACCGGCCACGCGGAAAAGGAGAAGGCGGAGTTGCGCGCCTGCGCCGCGAAGATTCCGATGGTTTGGGCCTCGAACTACTCCACCGGCGTCAACACCCTCTTCTGGCTTACGCGCAAGGCGGCGGAAATCCTCGGCCCGAGCTTCGACCTCGAAGTCGTCGAGATGCACCACCGCATGAAGAAGGATGCGCCCAGTGGCACGGCCACCACACTACTGGAAATCCTCGGCGACGTGCGAAAGGTGCAGCTCGCGGACGCGCTCCGCCACGGGCGCAAGGGCATCACCGGCGAGCGCACGAGCACCGAGATCGGCATCCACGCCCTGCGTGGCGGCGATGTCGTCGGCGATCACACCGTGATCTTCGCCGCGAATGGCGAGCGGGTGGAACTCACGCACAAGGCCAGCAGCCGCGAGACCTTCGCTAACGGTGCGCTCCGCGCCGCGCAATGGGTCGTGAAACAGAAGCCCGGACTCTATGATATGCAGGATGTGCTGGGGCTGAAGTGAATGCGGAATGCGGAATGCGGAATGCGGAATCGGTGGCCTTCGTCGCCCTCGGTGGAAATCTCGGCGATGCCCAAGCCACCGTTCGAGTCGCAATCGAGCGGCTTGCCAC
>JBJTAU010000068.1:0-3977 GCA_046090965.1 Limisphaerales bacterium
TACTCGAAGGGCATGCAGCAGCGGCTCGGCCTCGCGCAAGCCCTGCTCAACCAACCCGACCTCCTCATCCTCGACGAGCCGACCAGCGGCCTCGACCCGCTCGGGCGCATGAAGGTCCGCGAAATCATCCTGCGCCAAAAGGCCGCCGGCAAAACCGTCTTCTTTTCCTCGCACGAACTGGGCGAAGTCGAGTCCGTCTGCGACCGCGTCGCGATTCTCCATCAAGGCCAGCTTCGCGCGCTGGGCACCGTCGCCGAGGTCAGCCAGGGCGACGCCGGGAGTTTGGAACAAGCCTTCCTCCGCATCATTGGCTGGGAAAATCCCGCCCTCGCCGCCGTCGCGAAATGAACTCCCGCTGATGACTGCCACCCTCGCCATCGCCCAGCTCGTGCTCTTGGAATTGCTCCGGCGCAAGGACGTGTATGTGCTCTTCGTGCTCACCGGGCTGGTCACGCTCGTGGCTGGCGCGGCGAACATCTTCGAGGACACGCGCGTGGTGCGCTACGTGAAGGAGATTTGTCTCACGCTCATCTGGATTTCCGGCTTCGTGCTCGCCGTGACCACCGCCGCGCGCCAGCTTCCGGCGGAACGCGAATCCCGCACGCTCTTCACCTTGCTCGCCAAGCCCGTGAGCCGCTGGGAATTCCTCGCCGGGAAATTCCTCGGCTGCTGGCTCGCGTGCGGCGCGGCACTGCTGGCGTTCTATCTCTTCTTCGGCGTCGTCACCGCCTCGCGTGAGCGGGCCGTGGACCTCGCGGGCTGGTTCCAAGCCGCCTCGTTGCAATGGTTCATGCTCGCCGTGCCCATCGCGCTCGCACTTGCCGGGTCGCTCGTCTGGGCCGCCGCCTCCTCCAACACCACGCTCACGCTCGTCAGTTGCTTCGGCATCTGGCTCCTCGGCCGGCACCTGCACAAGGTCGCGCTCGGCTTGCCCGAGCCGGGAGCCACGCTGCTCACCCTGCTCTACTTCACCATCCCGCACTTGGAGCTCTTCGACGTGCGGGACCTCATCATCCACCGCTGGCCGCCAGTGCCGTGGCTCGTGTGGCTGGGCGCGCTGCTCTATGCGGCCGCTTACACCGGCCTGACCCTCACCGCCGCGTGGCTGCTCTTCCGCCGCCGCGCCCTCAACTGACCGCCATGGCCCGCGCGCTCTTCCCCATCCTATTCCTCGCGTGCCTCGCGCTCGTGACGCGCCTCGAACCGTGGTTCCAATCCTGGCAGGGCAACCGCGCCCAATCCGCCGACCTCCTCGCCGTGCTGCTGGGCGACGCCCGCCGCGCCTTCGCCAACCACTTCTTCATCAAGGCCGACGCCTACTTCCACAGCGGCTACTACCCGAGCATCTTCGACAACCGCACCGCTTTCCAGACACCCCACATGGCCGCCGATGCCGGGGCGAAGGAGGACAAAAACTCCGGCGAGGAAGACGATTTCCTCGGCCCGCCACGCGACTGGATTGATGCCTTCGGCCGCCGCTTCAAGCCAGCGACGCACACCCACTTGGATGAGGGCGGCGCGCATACCCAATCCCAAAGCGCCGCGCCGAAAGAAATCGAACTGAGCGAAAGCCAGGACGTGCGGGAAATCCTCCCGTGGCTCCGCGCCTCCGCCGCGCTCGACCCGCAGAAGGTCGAGACCTACACCACCACCGCTTACTGGCTCCGCCAGCGCCTGGGCACGACCACCGAAGCCGAAGCCTTCCTGCGCGACGGCCTCCGCGCCAATCCCGACAGCTACGAAATCCTGTTCGAGCTCGGCCGCATCGCCGACGAACACCGCAAAGACCCTGCCCGCGCCCGCAACTTGTGGGAACTCGCCCTCGCCAAGTGGCAGAAGTTCGAGCTGCCCAAGAAAGACCCCGACACCTTCAGCCTCCTGCAAATCGCCTCTCACCTCGCCTTGCTCGCCGAACGCGAGTCCCGGTGGGACGAATGCCTGCACTACCTCGGCCTCTGGAAAGCTGCCTCCCCCAAGCCCGACGAAATCGAGAAACGCATCACCGAAGTCCGGCAGAAAATCCCCGCAGCAAACCACGCTAAGCCGCCAGCCCCGAACCCAAAGCCATGAAACTCAAACTCCTCACGCCCTTCCTCGCCCTCGCGTTGGCCTTGGCCGCCTGCAAGGACAAGCACGCCGGCCACGACCACGCCAAACCCGGCGACGCCAAAAAAGAAAACGCCCACCACCACGAGCACACGCCCCCGCACGGCGGCACGCCCGTCGTCCTCGGCGAGGAGGAGTTTCACCTCGAGTTCGTGCGCGACGCAGCCGCTGGCAAGCTCCAGCTCTACGTGCTGGACGGGCACGTGGACAAGTTCGTCCGCATTGCCGCCCCCGCCATCGAAGTCACCGCCACCCTCGCGGGCGCGGCGCAGACCTTGAGCTTCCAGCCCGTGCCGAACCCCGCCACCGGCGAGAAAGTGGGCGACACCTCGCTCTTCGAGACGCAAGCCGACAGGCTCAAGACCGCCACGAACTTCGACGCCGTGGTCAAGCTCGTGGACGTGAAGGGCAAGACGTTCAAGGACGTGAAGTTCAACTTCCCGAAGGGCAACGAACACTGAACCACCCATTTTCTCCTAATGAAATCTCCCGCTTATCGTTCCGCTGCTGACCGGGTTGGCATCGCTGCCTCCGGAGTCTGCGCCGTCCACTGCCTCTTTGTGCCGGTGGCCCTCGCCCTTTTCCCCGGCGTGATGGCGCGGCTGTTTGCCAGCCCGCTCACCCACCACGTGCTCGCCGGAGTGGTGGTCTGCACCAGCCTCGCGGCCTTCATCCCCGGTTGGCTCAAGCACGGCGAAGCCCGCGTGTGGGGCTGGGCCTTGGCCGGGCTGGGCTGCGTGCTCGCAGCGAGGTTCGAGGCCGAGGGCGCGGCGGAAATCGTCTTCACCGCCGTTGGCAGCGTGCTGCTCATCATCGCCCACCGCCTCAACCACTCGCTCAGCTACTGGGCTGACCGCGAGTAAACCTGCTGTCATGCAACAATCCACAACCTCCTGCGCGTGCGCCTGTGCGCCAGCCTCCGCCCTCGGCGGCGGCGCGGCGGGCCTGCCGGCGGCGGTCGTGGCGGCCCGGCGGGAGTGGGCTCTGGCCCGTTGTGAAGCCGCCCGGCTCCTGTTGTCCGGTCCGCGGCGGGCGGTGCTGGATTTTCTGTGTGCGCGGGCCACGCCCATCGCGGTGGAGGCGTTGGTGCGCGAGTTGGTGGCGCGGGCGCGCTGTCATTTTGTAAGCGTCTATCGCGCGGTGCGGAGCTTCGAGGCGGCGGGCGTGCTGCGGCCCGCCATGCTCGCGGGCCAGCGGGCGGTGCGGCTGGCGTGCGCGGGGGCGGATTACTTGGTTTGCGAACGGTGCGGCCAGGCGGCCGGTGGGGGTGACATCGCGGACTTGCGTTCATTCGAAGCCCACCTGGCGGCGCGCACGGGCTACCAGATTCAATACCACTGGCTGGAGTTCAGCGGCCTTTGCCACCGCTGCCACCGCCTCAACCAAGTGCTGGCCGCATGAAGGTGAATCTCCTCGACCCCACCCCGCGCCTCGCGCCCGACCCCCTCCGGCTGGCCGAGCTGAAGGCTTGGGTGCGCGAGTTGATGCGCGTGGACGACTCCGCGCTGGTCGTCATCAACGAGCTGGCCTGCGAGGACCCGGATTGCCCGGACGTGGAGACCAGCATCGTCCTCTCCCTCGCGCCGAAGGAGTATCTCACCTTTTCCATCCCCAAACCCGTCGCCGAGGTCACCCGCGTTGACCTCGTGCAGGCGCTCACTGAACCGCGCGCCCACTGAACCATGAGCACTCCCGACCCCCGCATTCCCGTCACCATCCTCACCGGCTTCCTCGGCGCGGGTAAAACCACGCTGTTGAACCACATCCTCACCACCCGCCACGGCAAGCGCATCGCGGTCATCGAAAACGAATTCGGCGAAATCGGCATTGATAACGACCTCGTCATCAACGCCGACGAGGAGGTCTTCGAG
>JBJTAU010000069.1:0-8423 GCA_046090965.1 Limisphaerales bacterium
GCTGGAAGCCGAAGCGCACGGTCATCTTTTGCGCGTGGGACGGTGAGGAACCCGGCCTGCTCGGCTCGACCGAATGGGCCGAGCAACACGCCGACGAACTGCGCCGCAAGGCCGTCGCCTACGTGAACACGGACGGCAACGCGCGTGGCATCCTCGGCATCGGCGGCTCACACTCGCTCGAGACGCTCGCCGCCGAGGTGGCGCAAGTCGTCCGCGACCCGGCGCTGGGCGTGAGCGTCGCGGAACGGATGCGCGCCGCCGCCCTCGTGCGCGGCAGCGCCGACGAGAAGAAGGAGTTTCTCACGCGGAAGAACATCCGCATTGATGCGCTCGGCTCCGGCTCGGACTACTCGGTCTTCCTCCAGCATCTCGGCATCGCGTCCTACTACGTCGGCTTTCGCGGCGAAGGCAAGGGCGGCGAATACCACACCTGCTTCGACACCTTCGACCACTACGCCAAATACGGCGACCCCGACTTCCGCTACGGCGTCGCGCTCGCGCAGGTTTGCGGTCGGCTCACGCTGCGGCTGGCGGACGCGGACATCCTGCCGTTCGACTTCAACGCGCAGGCCGAGACGCTCAACCGCTACATCGCCGACCTCGTGAAGCAGGCCGACACACAGCGCGAGGCAACGGAGACGCACAACCGCCTCGTGGCCGACGACCGCTTCCGTCTCGCCGCTGACCCGAAGGAGAAGTTCATCCCGCCCGCGCGCAAGGATCCGGTGCCGCACCTGAACTTCGCGCCGCTTCTCAACGCGGGGAAGAATCTGAAGGACGGAGCCGCCGCCTTCCACAAGGCGCTGGAGCAGTTTCTCGCCGCGAACCGCCTGCTGGGCACCGGCGAGATCGAGCAACTCAACCAACTCCTCTACCAGACCGAGCGCGCGCTCATCCACGAGGCGGGCCTGCCGCGCCGCCCGTGGTTCCGCCACACGATCTACGCGCCCGGCTTCTACACCGGCTATGGTGTGAAGACCCTGCCCGGCGTCCGGGAAGGCTTGGAGGAACGCAAGTGGACCGAGACGCAGGAACAAATCACCCACGCCGCCACCGCGCTGGACCGCCTCGCCGCCCAAATCGTGGCGGCGACTAAAAAGCTGAAGGAGTGAAGCGGAAACGCCCCCGGGGTGCGCGGCGACTCCGGCGCAACGGGCGGATCAGAGCGCGTGTTCCCGGTGCCAGGGAGTGCTCTGCTCGTAGGCGTGCGCGAGGCGGAGGAGGGTTTCCTCGCCGAAGGGTTTGCCGAGCAGTTGCAGGCCGATGGGGAGTTTCGAGTTAGGAGTTTGGGGTTTCGCGTTGGGGGCGAAGCCGCAGGGCAGGCTCAGGCCGGGGATGCCGGCGAGGTTGCAGCCGATGGTGAAGATGTCCGAGAGATACATCTGGAGCGGATCACCGGACTTCTCGCCGAGCTTGAACGCGGGCGTCGGCGTGGTGGGCGTGATGATGGCGTCCACTTGCTCGAAGGCTTTCAAGTAATCCTGCCGGATGAGCGTGCGGACCTTCTGCGCGCGGAGGTAGTAGGCGTCGTAATAGCCGCTGGAGAGGACGTAGGTGCCGAGGATGATGCGGCGTTTCACTTCCGCGCCGAAGCCCGCGCCGCGCGTGTTGCCATACATCTCCAGCGGGTCCGCGCCATCCACGCGCGCACAGTAGCGCACGCCGACGAAGCGCGCGAGATTCGCGGAAGCCTCGGCGGTGGCGATGATGTACTAGACCGCGACATCGTGGTCGGTGTGCGGGAGGGAAACTTCGTGGACCGTGGCCCCGAGGGATTGCAGGTGCGTAACCGCGGCGTCCACGGCGCGTTTCACCTCGGGGTCGAGGCCGCCGACCATAAACTCCTTCGGCAAGCCGAGGCGCAGTCCCTTGATGTCGCCGGTCAACGCCTGCGTGTAAGCCGGCACGGGCTGCGGGATGCTGGTCGCGTCGCGCTGGTCCTGCCCGCTGATGACTTCGAGGACGGTCGCCGCATCGCGCACGTCTTTGGTGAACGGCCCGATTTGGTCGAGCGAACTGGCGAAGGCCACGAGGCCGTAGCGCGAGACGCGCCCGTAAGTCGGCTTCAGCCCCACGCAGCCGCAGAGCGCCGCTGGCTGACGGATCGAGCCGCCCGTGTCGCTCCCGAGCGACGCGATGCATTCGTCCGCCGCGACCGCCGCCGCGCTGCCGCCGGAGCTGCCGCCGGGGATGCGCGCGGTGTCCCACGGGTTGCGCGTGGTTTGGAAGGCGGAGTTCTCCGTCGAGCTGCCCATCGCGAACTCATCCATGTTCAGCCGGCCGAAGACAATTGCGCCAGCGGCCTTGAGCTTCTCCACGACCGTGGCGTCGTAGGGCGAACGGAAATTGCCGAGAATCTTGGAGCAGCAATTGAGCGGCTGGCCCTTCACGGCGAGCACGTCCTTCAACGCGATCGGCACGCCGAGCAACGGCCGGCGCGCGAAGTCAGCTCCGGCGGCGAGAGCGCGGTCCGCTGCGTCCGCCTGCGCGAGCGCGTCGGCGGGGTCGTGGCTGATGAACGCGCGGATCTCGCCGTCCACGCGGGCGATTTGGTCGAGGCAAGCCTGCGTGGCCTCGCGCGCGGAAACTTCGCGGCGGGCGAGCGAGGAAGTCAGTTCGTGAATGGTGAGGCGATGAAGCATGCTCTGATTCTATAAGGAGGGCAGGAAAGCCGGAGGAAGGGTGCGCCGACGCGAACCCCATTCCTGCCTTCCTGCGTTCCTAACAAAAATTCTCATTCGACCACCTTGGGCACGACGAACATCCCGCCGGATTGCTTGGGCGCGTTGCGGAGCGCCTCCTCCGTGCTGAGGCCGGGGCGCGGCTCGTCGGCACGGAAGACGTTCACGAGCGGGAAGGCGTGCGCGGTCGGCTCGACGCCGGTGACGTCCACTTCCTTGAGCTTCTCGATGTAGCCGAGGATGTGACCGAGCTGCGCGCCGAGTTTTTGTTCTTCGTCGGGCGAGAGCTTCAGCCGCGCGAGATGCGCCACGTATTTGATGTCGAAGTCAGGAGCGGACACGGGCCGGAGGCTAAGGTGCCAAGTTCAATCTTCAAGGTTCAAAGTCGGGCCGGCGTGAGGCCCAAGCGACGAGTTCCAAGTTCTGATCGCGCGCTTCGGTCACTCGCACCCACCTTCCCCCTTATGCCTACTTCTCTGCCTGCCTCAGTCTTCGTCGAACTTGCGCTGAAACAACTCTTCGATCTCGGCCGTGGCTTGCGCAGCGTCCTTGCCGCTGGCTTCCAGCTTCAGCCGGCTGCCGGGGCCGGCGGCCAGCATGAGCAATCCCATGATGCTCTTGCCGTTGATCTTCTCGCCGTCCTTCTCGAGGTAGATGTCGCACGTGTAGCGGCTGGCGATCTTGACGAACATCGCCGCGGGACGCGCATGGATGCCGACCTTGTTGGCGACGACCAGTTCGCGGGTGATGACCCCATCGCCGGTCTTGTCCTTCGCTGCGCTCATCTGGCCTGGGAAGATGACGGGGGCGCGACTGCTTTGAAAGGTTGTTTTTGCCACCTGTCCGGCTGCGGACGCATCCTAGGTGAAAACGCGCGGCCTACAGACCGCAGAAGCGTGCGCTGGTTGAGTCGCAAACGAAATCTCAAGCCTGCTGAGTCGCGCCGGGCAATCGAGCCGGCGGAGGACACGGAGGAAGCCGCACTGGACCAAGCCAGCCGCACATTCCGATCCCACCAATTTGGAAAACTCCCGTTGCCAAGCACGGGCCGCGCGGTTAATTGAAGTCGCGTCAGACGTAGCCTGCGGGTTCACACTATGTTTCGCGATATTGGCGGATTGACTTTGCTGTTTTGGCGGACGCTTCAGGCGTTGCCGCTGGTGTTCCGGCACCGGCGCAAGGTCTTGGAGCAGTTTTACGAAATCGGCATGGGCAGCCTGCTTATGGTCTGCATCCTCTCCATCTTCATCGGCGGCGTCCTCGCGCTGGAAATCGGCCCGGTTATGGTCGAGCGCGGGTTGGCGAACTTCCTTGGTGGCATCATCGGCCTCGGCCTCTGCCGCGAGCTGGCTCCGGTGCTCATGGCCGTGCTCATCGCCGGCCGCATCGGCTCGGCGATGGCAGCGGAAATCGGCTCCATGGCCGTGTATCAGGAGATTGATGCGTTGCGGACGATGAACATCAACCCGGTGCATTACCTCGTGCTGCCGCGCCTCACGGCCATCGCCGTCGGCCTGCCCATGCTCCTGATTTTCGCCGACCTCGTCGGTTGGTTGGGCGGCGCGCTGGTCTGCTCCTCGAACCAGCAAATTGCCGTTGGGATGCAATCGTTCCTCTCCAACCTGCGCAACACGGTCGAAATCAAGGATGTGTTGCACGGCATCTACAAGACCTTCGCCTTTGCGCTGGTCATCGGCACGGTGTCCTGCCATCAGGGCCTGGCCACCATCGGCGGCCCGCGCGGCATCGGGCGCACCGTCACGAAGGCCGTGGTCAACTCCATCGTGCTCATCCTCATCCTCGATTACTTCCTCACGCACCTGCTGGTGCAGTTGGAAAAATGAGCGCCGCCAGCAACCCCCACCAAAGCGTCCGTGTCGAGGCGCGCGGCTTGCGGAAGTCGTTTGGCGACCACGAAGTGCTGCGCGGCGTGAGCTTCACCGTCGAGCGCGGCGAAATCTTCGTGCTCATGGGGCCTAGCGGCAGCGGCAAGAGCGTCCTGCTCAAACACATCATCGGCCTCGAGGAGCCGGATGCCGGTGAGTTGCTCATCGAGGGTGAGTCCGTCCACACCGAAGGCCTGCGGGACCGCTACCGCATGGCGATGGTTTTCCAATCTGGAGCGCTGCTTAACTCGCTGACCGTCGGCGAGAACGTCGGCCTCTACCTGCGCGAGCACCGGCTCAAGCCCGAGGCGGACATCCGCCGCATCGTCTCGGAGAAGCTCGACATCGTCGGCCTCAAGGGAGCCGAAGAGAAAATCCCCGGCGAACTCTCCGGTGGCATGAAGAAGCGCGTGGCCATCGCCCGGGCGTTGGTGATCGACCCGCAACTCGTCCTCTACGACGAGCCGACCAGCGAACTGGACCCGCTCATCGCCATCACGATCGGTCAGGAAATCCTCGCGCTCCGCGACCGCACGCACGCCACGAGCCTTGTGGTGACGCACGATCGTGACCTGGCCTTCGGCATCGCGGACCGCATCGCGATGATCGCGGAAGGCGAAATTTTGGAGATCGGCCGGCCCGAGGAGGTTCGCCGCAGCCAGCATCCGCTGGTGCGCAAGTTTTTGACCGCCGATTTCAAACCGAAAAGTTGAGTTGTGCCGCCGCGCTACCTGAGCAATCTATCCACAGACATCCCATGAAAAGCACCTCCCTCGAAACCAAACTCGGCATGTTCGTCGCGCTCGTGGTGATCGCGGCGGTCGTCCTGCTCGAAATCGCCGGCGGCTCCGATCTGTTCAAGAAGGGCTATCGCCTCCACGGCCTGTTCACCACCGCCCAGGAACTTAAAGTCGGCGACCCAATCAAGATGGCCGGCGTCCCCGTCGGCAAAGTCGAGAAGATCAGCTTCGATCAAGGCAAGGTGAAGGTGACCATGAAGATCGATCAGGCCACCGAGGTGAAGACCGACGCCAAGGCCACCATCCGCTTCGCCGGCCTCATGGGGCAGAACTTCGTCTCCATCAACCTCGGCACACCCACCAGCCCAAACCTCGCGCCCGACAGCGTCATCCAGACCACCGAGCAGCCCGACCTCGCCGCCATCATGCAGAAGCTGGAGAACGCCGCTGGCGGCATCGAGAAATTGGGCCAGAGCTTCAGCGGTCAGAGCATTGAGAGCATCATTGGGCCGATGATGGAAACTTTCAAGGAGGTCAAGCCCATGATCACAGACGCCAGCCTAACCCTGAAGGAGTTTCGAACGAATACGATTCCCAAGTTCACCGCCACGCTTGGCGGCCTCCAGACCGTCTCCGAACGCATGGCCAAGGGCGAGGGCAGCATCGGCAAGCTCCTGACCGACGAGGCCCTCTACCACGAGACCGTCGGCACCATGAAGTCGCTGAACAAGACCGCCACCGATGCGCAAGGCCTGCTGGCCGATGCCAAGGGTGCGATCGGCGAGGTGAAGGGCTTCATGACCGAAGCCAAAGGCTCGCTGGGGGACGTGAAGCTGGCCTTGGGCGACGCGCGCAAAACCTTGAACACCGCCACCGACACGATGACCACTGCGAAGCAGACCCTGACCGACGTCCGCGCGGATTTGCAGGCCGGCAAAGGCTCGTTGGGCAAACTGCTCAAGGACGAAGCCCTCTATAACGAGGGCACGCTGGCCCTGAAGAACCTCCGCGAGATCATGGAGAAGATCAACCGCGGCCAGGGCAGTGTCGGGAAGTTCGTGAACGACGACAGCCTCTTCAAGAACGCCAAGATGACCTTGCAGAAGCTCGACAAGGCCACCGAGGGCTTGGAAGACCAAGGCCCGTTGAGCGTCCTCGGCATCGCGGTCAACAGCCTCTTCTAGCCGGCGCAGTCAGAACTGCAGCCGCGTGTCGTCCTTCAACAGGACTTCCAGATTCTTCCACTGGGATTCGTTCATGCTGTTGAACGAGTGGAGATACACTTTCACCACGTCGGCGGAATGCTTGGTGAGGAGCGCGTCCACGGTGGTCTTGAGCTTGGCGTCGTCCACGGCTTCAGGCAGATCGTCCACCACGCCTTCCTTGTGGGCGATGCCGAGGCCGTCCAGAAACTCCATCAAGAGGGATTTGTGCGCCTTGAGGAGCCAGCCGCGCAGCATGGTGCCGGCGGCGAGTTCCAGGCCGGGCCGGCTGAGATAGGCGATCATCCCCGCGTGCCGCGCCGGCCGCGGCTGCTTGTCCAGAAAGACGGGCCGCACCTTGCGGGCGTTGGCGACGGCAGTGAGGGTGGCGCGATAGAGGTCGCGATCGTTCGTGTGCGCGTGCTCGAGGATGTCCCCCGCCAAGGCGGGAGGCATGAACCCGAACAGTTCGTGGGAGGTCAGCATACGTGTCCGTTCAAAACAGAGGGCGGAGTCTAGGTAGGGCCGGGCAAAGCGCAAGCCCGCTGAAGGTGGTCGCGATTGCCCCGGCTGCTTGAGCCAGCCTTGCTTGGCCTTGCCCGATTTGGGGACAGGTAGCCGTGAGTGCCACGCATTAACGGCTCGCATCGCTCCGAGATGTCAGAGTTGCAAGAAACTGAGAAACGCCCGATCGACCAACTGACGGCCGCGAAATTGAACCGCCGCCCACCTCCGTGAGAATACTCATCGGCTATCCTGCGTCCGAGACAGGAACGAATTTGCTGCCATGCTCAACCTCTTCGGCCAACGAATCGCCGGCAACGCCCACTGTGATGGGCTGGCCCGCCGGGAATTCCTCAAGATCGGCGGCATGGCCGCCGGCGGATTGTCCCTCGCCCAATTGCTGAAGTTGTAAGCGCAGGCTGGCACCGGCCGCTCGCATAATGCCGTCATCAACATCTACATGCCCGGCGGGCCGTCGCACAGTGACATGTTCGACCTCAAGCCCAATTCGCAGAAGGAGATCCGCGGCGAGTTCCGGCCCATCGCCACGAATGTCCCCGGCATGGAGATTTGCGAACTGTTCCCGCGCCTGGCGCGCATGGCAGACCAGTTTGCCATCATCCGCTCACTCGCCGATTCCGATGGCGCACATGACTGTTACCAATGCATGACGGGCCGCACGCAGAAGGAAAAGCGCACCGCCCCCGCTGGCGGCTGGCCCGCCTTTGGCGCGTGCGTCTCCAAGGTGCAAGGTGCCACCGCCGGCGCGCCCGCTCACCTCTCTCTAATGTATCCGACCGGGAACCGCACTTGGGGCGAGCCGGGCGAAGGCGGCTTCCTTGGCCACGCGCACGACCCGATGCAGCTCGTCGCCAAGGATCCCTACGCGCGGGTGCAGAACCTCACCTTGCAGGGCATCACGCTGGACCGGCTGCAGGATCGGGACCGCCTGCGCTCCGCAGTGGACCAGTTCCGGCGCGACGCCGACACCGCCGGCCAGATGGTGGGCTTGGACAGCTACAACCAGCAGGCGATCGGCATTCTCTCCGACTCCAAGCTCACCGCCGCGCTGGACATCGCCAAGGAAGATCCCAAAGTCGCCGCGCGTTACGGCGTGGATAATCCACAGTATCTCCGCGACGGCGCGCCGCGGATGATCCGCAATTTCCTCGTCGCCCGCCGCCTCGTCGAGGCTGGCGCGCGCGTGGTCTCACTCAACTTCAGCCGCTGGGACTGGCACGGCGGCGACGGCATGAACTTCCCCAGCGCCCGCGAGGAATTCCCGCTGCTGGACCAGGGGCGTGCTGCGCTGGTCACCGACCTGAAGGCGCGCGGCTTGGACCGCCTCGTGGCCGTGGGCGGGTGGGGGGTGTTCGGCCGGACGCCCGAGGGCGAGGCCTGGAGCGGCCG
>JBJTAU010000070.1:0-6208 GCA_046090965.1 Limisphaerales bacterium
AGGACGTGGATATCGCCTACGTCGCCGTGAGCGTCGAGACCAAGGACGGCGAACTCGTCGAAGGCATCGTCGTCCGCGAGAACCAAGCCGTGCTCACGCTCAAGAACGCGACCGGCGAAAAGGAAGTGAAGAAGTCCGACATCAAATCCCGCCGCAGCACCGGCCGCTCGCTCATGCCCGAGGGCTTCGAGGCGCTCGGCGCGGAAGGCCTGCGCGACCTGCTCGCCTTCATCGTCGGGGCCGAGACGAGTTTCCGTTTCATTGACCTCCGCAGCGCCTTCACCGCCAGCACGCGCGACGGCCTCTACGCCGGACCCGAGCCGCAGCAGGGCTCGCTCCCGCTCGTCAAGACGGGCGCGGTGAACGCCTATGGCGTGCCCTTCAACGTGGTTGACCCCGGCAAGCTCCCGAAGAACGTGATGGTGCTCAAAGGCGGCCCGCCGAATGTTTACGCCCAAAAGACCTTCCCGCAGACCGTCGAGACGAAGGTCGGTTTCGCTGCGAAACAGCTCCACATCCTCGGCAACGTCGGCGGCTGGGCCTTCCCGTATGGGCAGGCCGCCGAGGAGTCGCTGAAAATCACCGTCCACTACGCCGGCGGGAAGACCGAAGTGCTCGCCTTCAAGAACGGCGAGGAAATCGCCGACTACATCCGCGAGGTGGACGTGGAGAAATCCAAGCTCGTGCGCGGCGTCACCGGCAACGGCAGCCAAGTCCGTTACGCCAGCCGCATGCTCACCGGCGACGGCGTCATTGAGAAGCTCACCTTCGAGAGCGCCGGCAAAATCGTTGCCCCCACCACGCTCGCCGTGACCGCCGACCTGAGCGCCGAACCTGCTCCCGGCGCGAACACTGCACCGCCCCCTCCCGCCGCGAAAGGCGACGGCAAGAAGGGCAAGAAAGCCGCCGACGCGAAAAATCTCCCGCTCCCACCGCGCGCCGAGAAAATCGAATGGGGCACGGGCACCAAGGTGCTCCTCATCGGCGGCGGCAGCTCGCACGACTTCCAACGCTTCTTCAACCTCGCCGATGTCGCCACGCTGAAGGCCGCCAAGATTACCGTGAACAAAACTGAAAGCCCACTCGAATTCCTTCACCACGCCCGCCGCGCGCAAAGCCCTCTTCGACCACGTGAACGCCGGCCAAGGCGTGGTCCTCCTGCACGCCGGCGTCTGGTATAACTACGGCGACTGGCCGGAATACAACCGCGAGCTGGCCGGCGGCGGCTCCCGCGGCCACGACCGCCTCGGCGAATACGAAGTCAAGGCCACCAACCCCGCGCACCCCATCATGAAAGGCGTCCCCGCCACCTTCCGCATCACGGACGAGCTCTACTACTACACCCCCGACGCCACCGGCACGCCCATCGAAGTCCTCGCCACCGCGACCTCCACGCTCCGGCCCGGCACCTACCCGCAAGTCTTCGTGGTGAAGCATCCGAAGGCCCGCATCGCCGGCCTCACCCTCGGCCACGACGCCCGCGCCCATGACCTGCCGGAGTTCAAGACCCTGCTCGTGAACAGCATAGAGTGGGTGAAGAAGTAGCTGATGTCTGTTCGCCGCCAATCAACCTGCCTGCTTCTTATTGCAGTGCTGACCCTCGTGGCGACGAACTCGTCTGCCACACCGCCCCCTTTGGAATTCTCTTGGGGTGTTGAAATTAGTGGCTTTCACCTCGCCGCCTACGGCGATGCGGAGATGTCTTGGATTGTGTGCGGAGGCGAAAGGCCACTTGTCCTCGAAGTCCCTGTGCGCGGCAGGGCCTTACTAGCCTGCTTGGGTCTGGCAATCACCGTCTTCGCTGCCTCTGTATTTTATCTCCTTTGGCGGCGGACCAAAGCCAAACCGCCGTCCGCCGCTTGCACCGCCAAACCATTGGCCGATGCTTGACGCTACCCTAGTCGTCCACTATACCACATCTGCATTTCGCTCATCACATGAATGTGATCGTCAGCTCTGTCCACGCCAACCGTCGCGACTTCCTCAAGACCTCCGCCGTCGCTGGCGGAGCGCTCGCCACCGCCGTCCAGTTTCCGCACGTGGCCAATGCCGCTGCCGCGGGCGACAAGATCAAGGTCGGCTGGGTGGGCTGCGGCGGGCGGGGCACCGGCGCGGCGAACCAGACGCTCAACGCCGATTCCAACGTCGTCATGTGGTCCATGGGCGATGTGTTTCAGGACAAGATCGATTCGGGCCTCGAGTCCTTGAAAAAGGAGCAGGCGAAAAATCCTGAGAAGGTCAGTGTCGCACCCGAGCGCCAGTTCACCGGAATCGACGCCTTCCAGAAGGTGCTCAACAGCGGCATTGACGTGGTGCTGCTGACCACTTCGCCCGGTTTCCGCCCGCAGCACATCCGCGCGGCCATCGAGTCAGGCAAGCATGTCTTCTGCGAGAAGCCGATGGCGGTGGATGGCCCCGGCGTGCGCTCGGTGATGGAGAGCATCAAGCTGGCGAAACAGAAAAACCTCGCGATCGTGGACGGTTTCGTCTGGCGCTGGACGACGGCCAACCGCGACGCCTACGCGAAGATCCACGACGGCGCCATCGGCGACGTCCACGCGATCTACTCAAGCTACTACACCGGCGCGGTGGACCGGTATCCGAAGTGGAACCGGACGAACACGAAGACCGACCTCGAGTGGCAGATTCGCCGTTGGTATTACTTCACCTGGCTCTCCGGCGACCACATCGTCGAGCAGGCGGTCCACTCCATTGACAAGATGATGTGGACGATGAAGGACGAACCACCCGAGAGCGTGATCTGCACCGGTGGCCGTCAGGTGCGCCCCGGCGAGCCCGGCGGTGAATACGGGAACATCTACGACCACTTCGCCGCCGAATACAAATGGCCCGGCAACGTGAAGGGCTACCACTTCTGCCGCCAGTTTGACCGCTGCGCTCAGGCGAACACGGACACGGTCTTCGGCAGCAAGGGCGTCTATGAGGGCGAGAGCGGCAGCAAGCGCCATGTCATCATCGGCGACAACCGCTGGCGCTGGAACGGCGACAAGCTCCAGAACGGCTACCAGACCGAGCACGACGAACTCTACGCCAGCATCCGCGCCGGCAAGCCCATCAACACCGGCGACCGCATGATCAAGACCACGCTCTGCGCGATCATGGCGCGCATGGCCGCCTACACCGGCAAGGAAGTCACCTGGGAACAGGCGCTCAACTCGAAGGAAGACCTCTTCCCGAAGAACATGACCTGGGACATGAAGCTCCCCGTCGCGCCCGTCGCCATGCCCGGGCAGACGCAGTTCATCTGAGCGTTCCTCAGTCTGTGCTGAAGCATGGGTGGGGCTGTCCCGTCTGAGTTCCGCCATGCCAGACCGCTTTCGCTTCGCCGCTCTCGCCCTCCTCTTGACCGTCTGCGGCTGCTCCGCCGAGCACTGGCCCCAGTGGCGCGGCGCTCACCACGACGCCGTCAGCCGCGAGACCGGCCTGCCTGCCGAGTGGAGCGACACGAAGAACGTGCTGTGGAAGGCACCCATGCCCGGCATGGCCTCCGCCACGCCCGCCGTCTGGGGCGAAAAGATTTTCCTCACCAGCGAGGCAGGCAATGACCTCGTGCTGCTCTGCCTCGGCACCGACGGCAAGGAGCGTTGGCAGCGCAAGCTCGGCGAGGGCAGTTCGAAGGCGCGCGGTGGCGAAGGCAACAGCGCGTCGTCCTCGCCCAGCACGGACGGCAAGCTGGTCTTCGCCCTCGTGGGCAGCGGAGACTTCGCGGCGTTTGACTTCAGCGGGAAGGAAGTCTGGCGGCTTAACTTGCAGGAGCGTTACGGGAAGTTCAGCTACGACTTCGGCATGCACACCACGCCGGTGCTGCACGAGGGCCGGCTCTACCTTCAGTTCATCCATCCGCGTTTGCAGGCCGTCGTCGCGCTCGACGCCGCGACCGGCAAGGAAATCTGGAAGGTCAACCGCCCGAGCGACGGCAAGGCCGAGTGTCTGAACTCCTACGCCACGCCCTGCCTCTGGGTGCGCGGCGGCGATGCCCGCCTCATCACCCACGGCAACGACTACGCCGTCGCCCACAGCCTCGCCGACGGCAAGGAAGTCTGGCGGCTCGGCGACCTGAATCCGAAGGACCGCTACAACGCCACGCTGCGCTTCGTGACCTCACCCGTCGCGGTCGCAGACCTCATCGTCATCCCCACGGCCAAGAACGGCGCGGTGGTCGCCATCGCGCCGGACGCGGGCGGCGTCATCAGCGCCGGCGGCAAGGGCGAGGTCTGGCGCATCGCCAGCGGCACGCCGGACGTGCCATCGCCGGTGGTCTTCGAGGGCCGGGTTTACCTGTGCCGTGAGAGCGGCGTGCTCACCTGCCTCGACGCGAAGACCGGCAAGCAGTTCTTCTCCGACCGCGCGCATTCGCAGACTTACCGCGCGTCGCCGGTGGTGGCGGATGGCCGGCTCATCCTCACGGCCAAGGACGGCACGTTCACCATGGTGAAGCCCGGCGAGACGCTGGAAATCCTCGGGAAGAACAAGCTCTCCGACCAGTTCACGGCCTCGCCCGCGATCGCCGGTGGCCGCCTCTACCTGCGCGGCTTCGCGCACCTCTACGCCATCGGGACGAAGTAGCCCTGGGCGGCGACTTCCAGTTGCCGGCACAATCTCCGCCCTCGTCCTGAATAGCTCCGCGCGGCCTCGCCTCTAAAAATGCGTCGCCACTGAACGCACCATGCCGCGCATCACTTTACTCGCCCGCCTGCTCGCCGCCACGTGCTGGCTGACCGGCGTCGCAGCCGGAGCCGCGCCCGCGCCACTGCACGAGCGCATTGACGCGCTCATCGAGTCCGAGTTCGCCGGGCCGCTCACGCCGCCGGCCAGCGATGCGGATTTCCTCCGCCGCGCTTACCTCGACCTCACCGGCCTGATCCCCACCGCCGTCGAGGCGCGGGAATTCTTCGCCGACACCGCGGGCGACAAGCGCGTTCGCCTCGTGGACCGCCTGCTCGCGACGCCGCAACACGCGCGGCATCTCGCGACCTTCTTCGACCTCATGCTCATGGAGCGGCGTCCGCAGAAGCACGTGGACATCGCCGCGTGGCAGCAATTCCTCTTCGCGAGCTGCCTCACGAACAAGCCCTACCACCAGCTCGCCCGCGAGGTGCTTTCCGCCGACGGCGCGGACGAAGCCACGCGGCCCGCTGCGCGCTTCCTTCTCGACCGCGAAGGTGAGCCGACCACGCTCGTGCGCGACACGGGCCGCATCTTCTTCGGCATGGACCTCGCGTGCGCCCAATGCCACGACCACCCGAACGTCGCCGACTATCTTCAGCGCGATTACCACGGCCTGCTCGCCTTCTTCAACCGCACCTACCTCTTCACCCGCGACCGCGACAAGAAGGCTTTCATCGCCGAGAAGGCCGAGGGCGACGTGACCTTCACTTCCGTTTTCACGAAGGAGTCCGGCGCGACGCGTCCGCGCCTGCCGGGCGCGCGGCAGTTGCCCGAGCCAAGCTTCCCGCGCTTCACGGAATACGTCGTGCCGCCCGATGCGAAGGACAAAAACCTCCGGCCCGTGCCCAAGTTCAATCGCCGTGCTGAACTGGCGAAGGCCGCGACCGAATCCAACAACCGCGCCTTCAACCGCAACATCGCCAACCGCCTCTGGGCGCTGCTCATGGGCCGGCCGCTCGCCGGGCCCGTGGATGAGTTGAACTCGCAGAATCCCGCCGCGTATCCCGCGCTGCTGGACCTGCTGGCCACCGAGTTCGCCGCGAGCGGTTACGCCACGCGCGCGTTCCTCCGCGAGCTGGCGCTGACCCGCACGTATGGGCGCAGCTTCGAGCTGCCGTCCGCCGCGTGTTCCCCGCGAGGCCTCGCGGCCACCTGGATTCCACTGCTGGAGGCCCGTCGCCTCCAACTCACCAACGCATCCGCGGCCGACGAAGCCGAGTTGAAGCGTATCCAAGAGCGCCTCGCCGCGCAGCGGAAGGCGATGCAACCCGTCGTGGACGAATTCGCGAAGACCAACGCCGTCATCGCCGAGGTCCGCAAGGCGTGCGACCCCGCCATCCTCGCGCACCTCACGGCCGAGCGCGAACTGGGCCTGAAGCGCGACGCGCTCAAGTCAGTGCAGGATGCGCAAGCCAAGCTCGATGAGGCGCTTGCCAAGCTGCCCGGCGACAAGGAACTCACCGCCAGCGTCGATAAACTCAAGGCGCGCGTGACCGAGCTGAACAAGGAAACCGAAGCC
>JBJTAU010000071.1:0-3270 GCA_046090965.1 Limisphaerales bacterium
GACCGCCCCGGCGGCCTCCTCATGTATGGCATCCCCAACATGAAGCTCGACAAGCAGGAAGTCGTCCTCCGCCGCATCAAGCTGCTGGAAGACGAAGGCGTGAAATTCGTCTGCAACGTCGAGGTCGGCAAAGACATCACCGCCAAGCAGCTCATGGACGACTTCGACGCCGTCGTCCTCGCCACCGGCGCTACCAAGCCCCGCGACCTCCCCATCGAAGGCCGCCAGTTGAAGGGCGTTCACTTCGCGATGGAATTCCTCCACGGCAACACCAAGGCCCTCCTCGATGGCAAGACCCCGCCCATCAACGCCGCGGGCAAAGACGTCGTCGTCATCGGCGGCGGCGACACCGGCACCGACTGCGTGGGCACCTCCATGCGCCACGGCTGCAAGAGCCTCGTGCAGGTCGAGATTCTGCCCAAGCCCCCGGCGGATCGCGCCAAGGACAACCCGTGGCCCGAATGGCCCAAGACCTACAAGCTCGACTACGGTCAGGAAGAGGCGAAAGCGAAGTTCGGCGAAGACCCGCGCATTTACCTCACCACCGCCACGAAGTTCGAGGGCGATGCCGACGGCAACCTCAAGGCCGTCCACCTCGTGAACATCGAGTGGACCAAGAACGAAAAGGGCCAGTTCGTGCCGAAGAACGTCCCCGGCACCGAGCGCGTTCTTCCCGCGCAACTCGTCCTGCTCGCGATGGGCTTCCTCGGACCGGAACAGCCGCTGCTCGAAGCCCTCGGCGTCGAGCGCGACCCGCGTTCCACCGTGAAGGCCGACCACGGCAAGTTCCAGACCAGCCTCCCGAACGTCTTCGCCGCCGGCGACTGCCGCCGCGGCCAGAGCCTCGTCGTCTGGGCCTTCAACGAAGGCCGCGGCGCCGCCCGCGAGTGCGACCGCTACCTCATGGGCAAGACCGACTTGCCCTGAGCGGAGCGCGGCCTTTAGGCCGCAGAAACGCCCGCTCGCCGGTGGTGGTTCGGTAGCTCTTTGGCGTTCGTTGCTTTCTGCGGCGTAAACGCCGCGCTCCTCGCCGCACATTCCCCTTGTCGCCCCGCTGGTTGGCGCAAATCCTCCGCCCGTGGATGCCGCTGCCAAAGTCACGCCCGCCGCGCTCCGCGCCATGAAGGCCGCGCGGCAGCGCATCGCCGCGCTGACCGCCTACGATTACCCAATGGCCCGCCTGCTCGATGAGGCCGGCATCCCCGTCATCCTCGTGGGCGATTCCCTCGGCATGGTCGTGCTCGGCTACCCGGACACCACGCACGTCACGCTCGCGGAGATGGAGCACCACATCCGAGCCGTAGCCCGCGCGCGGCCCCGGGCGCTGCTGGTCGGCGACTTGCCGTATCACACTTACCAGTCGCCCGCGCAGGCCGTCATCAGCGCGCAACGCTTCGTCGCCGCCGGGGCCGAGGCCGTGTAGGCCGAGGGCGGGCGCGACATCCTCCCGCAAATCCGCGCCATCCAGGCGGCGGGCATTCCCGTCATCGGCCACCTCGGTATGCTGCCGCAGCACGTGCTGGAGGAAGGCGGCAAATACCGCATCCAGGGCAAGGACGACGCCGGCCGCGCCAAACTCCTCGACGCCGCCGCCGCGCTCGCGGAAGCCGACCTTCCCGCCGTCGTGCTCGAACTCGTCACACCGCCCGTCGCGAAAGAAATTACCGAACGGTTTCCCTTCGCCACCATCGGCATCGGCTCCGGGCCGGACTGCGACGGGCAAATCCTCGTGACCCACGACCTCCTCGGCGCGTTCCCGTGGTTCACGCCCAAGTTCGTGCAACCGAAGCTCACCGTCGGTGAAGACGTGCGGCGCGTCGTGCGCGAATGGGCTGCCAACCTTTGAAACCAGGGCGACGGGACTTAACGCAATGACGCTGAGACGCAAAGCCGCAGGCATGAGGGAGGCGAGCAGGCAGGACCTGCAAAGCCGATCTTGTCCGAGCACTTCGTGTGAAGCCTATCCAGCTTGCCCAGTCTCCCTTTGCGCCTCTGCGCCCTTGCGTCTTTGCGTTAAATCACAAACTTGGAATTAAGATGAAACGCCTCTCCCATCTCACCCGCACCGGCGAAGCCCGCATGGTGGACGTGTCCGCCAAGCCCATCGTCCTCCGCGAGGCCGTGGCGCGCGGGGAAATCCGCCTCCAGCCGGCGACGCTGAAACTCATCGAAGCCAACGCCATCGCCAAGGGCAACGTCCTCGCCACCGCGCGGCTCGCGGGGATTCAGGCGGCGAAGAAGACCGGCGAGATGATTCCCCTCTGCCACCCGCTGCCCATCACGCACTGCGAAGTCACCTTCGAGATTCCGCCCAGCTTGGACCGCATCGTCATCACCGCTTCCGCCAAGATCGCCGCGCAGACCGGCGTGGAGATGGAGGCGCTGACCGCCGTTACCGTGGCCGCTCTGACCATCTACGACATGTGCAAGGCCGTGGACAAGGCGATGGTGATCCGCGACGTGCAGTTGGTGAAGAAGGCGAAGGGGGAGGTCGGAAAGTGATTAGTAGTTAGTGGGTAGTGAGCGCATCGAGTTCCGGCCCCCGACTTATTACTAATCACTAATTACTTCAGCCTCCTGCCCTTTCCCGCCACACTCCCGCCCATGTCACTGGCACCGTTCATCGCCTGGCTGGGCGTGCTCGGCTTTGCGGCGGCCAGCTTTTTCTTCGCGCTGGCGGAGACGGCGCTGTTCTCACTGGGCAAGTGGCGCGCGCGGCAACTGGCGGAGCGGTCGCCGGGGCAGGGTGGGGCCGTTGCCGCGTTGCTCAACGAGCCGCAGGACTTGCTCGCGACGATTGTGTTGGGCAACACGCTGGCCAACTCCGCATTGGTGGCGCTTGCGCTGTGGATGGGCCTGGATGCGAAGGGCGCGCACCTCGGCCTGACGTTGGTGGGCACGTTCCTGCTGATCCTGTCCGGGTGCGAGGTGGTGCCCAAGACGCTCGCGGTGCGGATGCCCGAGGCGTGGGCGCTGCGCGTGGCCGGGCCGATGACGTTGCTGGTGCGTTTGTCGCGTCCATTGCGGCAAGTGGCGCAACGCGGCAACGAGGCGCTGCTGCGGGCGGCGATTCCCAAGTCCGTCACGCCACAGCCGACCGTGACGGAAGCGGACTATCGCGAGTTGGTGGAGCTGGCCTTCCAGCAGGGCACGCTCGCGGCTTCGGAGAAGGAAATCATCCTCGCCATCATCCAGCTTGATCGGCGCACGGCCAAGGACGGGATGCGTCCGCGTGCGCGCATGGCGGCGATACCGGATGACTTGCCGATC
>JBJTAU010000072.1:0-6278 GCA_046090965.1 Limisphaerales bacterium
TCCAAGTGGACCGCGCGACCGGAGCCTTGACGCCCGCCGGCGTGCAGGAAATGGGCACCAGCCCGAGCTGCCTCGCGGTCAACGCCGCCGGCACCCGCCTGTATTCGGCGAACGAGACGGACCGCGTGGCCGGCACGAGCGAGGGCTCGGTCAGCGCCTTCGCCATCAACCGGGCGGACGGGCAATTGAAGCTCATGAACACGGTCAAGTCCGGCGGCGCGGGGCCGACGTATGTGAGCCTTCATCCGTCGGGCAAGTTCGTGCTGGTGGCGAATTACTTCGGCGGCTCGGTGGCGGTGCTGCCCATCCAGCCTGACGGCAGCCTCGGAGCGGCGACCGACGTGAAGAACGACGCCGGCACCGTGGGACCGCGCAAGGCCACGAACGCGCCGCCGGGCAGCTTCGCCTTCAGCGGGCACGACCGCACGCACGCGCACATGATCGAGGCCGATCCGTCGGGGCGCTTCGTGCTGCATGTGGACCTCGGCCTGGACAAGATTTTCATCTGGAAGTTCGATGACCGTGCCGGCGTGTTGACGCCGGGCGAGCAGCCGTCGGTCTCGCTGCCACCGGGCGACGGGCCGCGCCACTTTTACTTCCACCCGAACGGCCGCTGGCTCTACTCGTTGCAGGAGGAAGGCTCGACCGTCGTCCTGTTCGACTATGACTCCGCCAAGGGTCGGCTGACCGCTCGGCAAACCCTCTCCAGCCTGCCGCCGGGATTTGCTGGCAGCAATTTCTGCTCGGAGATCATGGTGTCTGCCGATGGCCGATTCGTTTACGCGGGCAATCGCCTGCACGACAGCATCGGCATCTTCGCCGTCGGCGGCGACGGCACGCTGAAGTTCGTGGCGGAGGAGTGGACGCGCGGAAATTATCCGCGCAGCTTCAACTTCGACCCGACCGGAAACTTCCTCTACTCCTGCAATCAGCGCGCGGACAACCTCGCGACCTTCCGCGTCGATAAAAAGACCGGCGGCCTGAAGTTCACCGGCCACTACACGCCCGTGGGCAATCCCTCGATCATCGTTTTACTCGACCTCGCCGCCACGCCGGCAAAGAAGTGACGCGCTCTCACCAAACCTTCCATGACTCGCAGAAAGTTCATCAAGAGCGGAGTGGCGGCCGGCTTGGTCACGCCCGCGATGGCCGCACTACGACCTGAGCAACTGGACGAGGCGGCCGCAGTGCTGACGCGGGCCACCACTCAAGGCCAGGTCGCCGCCGCCGCGATGCATGTGAGGCAGCGCGACGCGACGTTCACCCGGGCTTTCGGGAGGGCGAAGGATGAGCACGCGATGTTTCTGCTCGGCTCGATTTCCAAGCCGATCAACGTGACGGCGCTGATGACCCTGTTCGAGCGCGGCGCGTTCAAGCTGGCCGACCCGGTGCGGAAGTTCCTCCCAGCGTTCAAGGGCGGCGACCGCGACCGGGTGACGATGCAGCACCTGCTCACGCACGTCTCGGGCTTGCCCGACCAGTTGGCGGAGAACGACGAACTGCGGCGCAAGCACGCGCCGCTCGGCGAGTTCGTGGAGCACGCCCTCCGCACGCCGCTGCAGTTCGCGCCCGGCTCGCAGTATCAGTATTCGAGCATGGCCATCTTGCTGGCGACGCGCGTGGCGGAACTCCTCAGCGGCACGGACATACTCACCCTCGTGGATCGCACGGTGTTTCAACCGCTCAAGATGCAGCGCTCGGCGCAGGGACTGGGCCGGTTCAAATTGGAGGACATGGTGCCATGCCAGACGGACCATGCGGCACCCGAGGCCGGCGGCGGCGATCCCAACGCGAAGGCTTGGGACTGGAACAGTCCCTATTGGCGGAAGCTGGGCGCGCCGTGGGGAGGCACGAACGCCTCGGCGGCGGACGTCGCAAAATTCCTGGCGGAGTTCCTGAATGAGACGGGTGCCGCCCTCAAGCCGGAGACGGCGCGACTGATGGCGCGGAACCACAATCCGCCGGGACTCACTCCGCGCGGCTTGGGGCTAAATGTCGGCGCCTTGGCCGGCAGCAAGGGATGCTCGGAGAAGACGTTCGGTCACACCGGCTCGACTGGAACCATCGCCTGGGCTGACCCAGCGACGCAGACGATCTGCGTGGTGCTGACCTCGCTTCCCGCGCGGGCCGTGACGCCTCATCCGCGCGACCTTGCAGCCAACGTCGTTGCTAGCGCGACTCGCTGACCCCTGCTAAACCTTAAGTCCGAAACGACTGGTGCAGTGGGGCGGCAACGCCTCCTACTTCGGGTTCAAAAGCGTCCGGTGCGGCTCTCGAAGTGGGTGGGCTTGCCGAAATCGGCGCCACCGCGCTTCACCCAGTCGGCGACCCAGCCGAGGAGTTCGTCGGCGGGCACGCGGGGCGGGCCGAAGCGAGTCAAGGCTTGGCGGGCGTTGTTCAGGAGGGCGGATTCGCCTGCCACGCCGGCGAACGTCACCGGGCGGTTCATCCGGTGAGCTAGTTTCTCCGCCACGTCGCGGACGCGGAGAAGTTCGGGACCGGTGAGGTTGAGGATGCTGGGCGGCGAGGTGGTGAGCGCCAAGGATTGGAGAACTTGAGCATTGGCATCGCCCTGCCAGAGACAGTTGAACCAACCCATTCCGAGGTCCACGGGTTGGCCAGTCCAGATTTTCTTTGCGATGTCCACGAGCACGCCGTAGCGCAGTTCGCAGGCGTAATTGAGTCGGAGCAGCACGACGGGAATTCCCAGCGTGCGGCTGAAGTGCTCGAACATCCGCTCCCGGCCGAGGCAGCTCATGGCATATTCGCCGACGGGCTGGGGCGCGTCCGTTTCCACGGAGCCGCCGCTGGTCACGGACACGAGGCCGTAAACATTCCCGGTGGAGAAGGCGGCGATGCGGCTGCGCGGAAACTTCCGACAAACAACCGACGGAAGCCACGCGTTCATCGCCCAGGTCAGCGATTCGTTTCCGGTCGAGCCAAACTTCATCGCGGCGCAATAGACGAGGTTTTCCACTTCGGGTAGTTGCGCGACGGCGGCTTCGTCCAGCAGGTCGCAGCGGATCGTCTCGATGCCGTGCGCGTGGAGCGAAGTGATCTGGCCGGGGTCCGAAAAGCGGGAGACGCCGATCACGCGACGCCGCACTCCGGCGGCGTCCGAGGCGCGCTTCGCCATGCGTGCGAGGGTCGGACCCATCTTGCCGGCGACGCCAAGGAACATCACGTCGCCCCGCAGCGCACGCATCGTCTCGAGGACACCGGGCGTCGGCTCACTGAGGCGGTCCTCCAACTCGGCGACGTTGGTGGGGGCGTTCATTTGCTGCGGCCGAAGAGTCCACCGGCGAGTCGCGTGAGTTTGCCCGTCAGAGAGTTGTCCACGACGGTGTGCTGTCCGACGACGGTCGCGCAGCGGGAGCAGAGGAGTTCGACGGAGCTTTCGCCCGGAGCTGCGGAGGCGCGTTCCCGCACGGGCTGGCAGGAACCGCACTTGGGGCAGAACAGTTCCGAGGCTTTGAACTCGTTGAACTGTTGCCGGCCCACGGTCAAAGTTTGGCCAGGACTTTCAAGATGTCCGACAGCACCTCGACGGGCGTTTGCGTGGCGTTGATGTCGTGCACGACATCGGGGCCGTAGAAGTCCAGCACGGGCTTGGTCTCCTGGTCGTAGACTTGGAGACGGTTGCGGATGACGTCCAAGTTGGCGTCGTCGAGGCGGTTGTCGCGGAGTGCGCGACGCTGAAGACGTTCGACCATCTTGTTCCGGTCGGGGCAGGTGAGATGGAGGAGGGCACGGACATCGAGCGTGCCTTGGAGCATCCGGGCTTGGGCGGCGTTGCGGGGGATGCCGTCGAGGACGACGGTGTCGCGCTCGGGGGTGAAGCGGCCGAGCATGGGGTTGGCCTGGATGTTGTTCCGCCAGAGATCCACGGTGGCTTCGTCGGGGACGAGTTCGCCACGGCTAGAGTAGTCGAGGAAGGTTTTGCCCAGCCGGCTGTCGGCGTTGAGGTTTCGGAATACGTCGCCGCAGGCGCAATGGTAGTAGCCGGGGATGGTGCCGAGGATTTTGCCCTGCGTGCCCTTGCCGGAACCGGGTGCCCCGAAGAGCAGAATCGTGCGTAGCTTCATGCGTTCAGCCTTCCTGCGGGCGGAGGTGGATTTCCTGAATCTCGACAAGCTGCATGGTCTCGTCGAGGGAGCCGCCGCCTTCCTGCGGGCAGTTCACGACCAGCTCAGTCTGGCTGATGCTGACGATGCGCTTGCTCCAATGCTCACCGCCGGTGGCAGTGACCCAGACGACCCACATGTCCTTCTCGGCGGGGCCGGGGACGGCCTTGAAGAAGCCGGCGAACTTGGTCTCGATGAAGCGCTTGTTGATGTTGGTCTCGCCACGGCGATAGACGACGGGCTCGAGGCTGGCCGCCGCTGCGGGCGCGCCCGGCGCAGCGGGGGCGTTGACGGGTGAGGGCGCGGCCACGGCGACCGGAGCGCCGGGTTTGGCGGTGGAGACGGGCTTGGCTCCTGATGCGGCGGCGGCCTTGGGCTCGGCCTTGCCAAGGACGAAGCCCTTCTTCTCCTCCGGCTTGTGTCCCTCCGCCGCCTGCAGGGCGGCTTGCTCGACGGCGTTGGGCTTGCGCTCCTCCTCGGTCTGAATCGGAGGCATGATGAGAAACGTGATGGGCGAGAAGATTCCAACCAACGGAATGGCGGCCAAGCCCATGACCAAGTTCCTTGGGCGGCGGCGGTAGATGGACACCTCGTAGCCGGCGTAGATGGTCGCGGCGTAGCAAAGGACAAGGCTCAACCAGCCGACGCCCGTGCCGAAAATGCCGCCGATCATGCCGGGGCTTTCGGGCAGTTCCGGCTTGGACCAGACCTCGGCCCATTTCGCCGGCGGCCGTTTGGTGACAGGCACTTCCGGCACGATCACCTCGGCACCACCGCCCGCGCCGGGGGCCGGCTCATCAATCAGCGTCTCGACGAACGGGCGGATCTTGGGGTTCTTGGCCAGCTCCTTGAGTGCTTCCTGCGAGAAGTTGGTCCAGCCCGCGCGGGGCAGGAATTTGTTATCGGAGGTCCGGATGACCACGCCCTTATCCGTCGCCGGCATCACCGGTTCGCCCGAGAGGGTGGTGCCGTCCTTGAGCTTGTAATCCGCCGCGCCGGCCAGCCAGGTGAGGGCCAGCATGAACGTCAGACAAAACGGGAGCCGTTGCATGGGGCGCGATGTTGACCAAAAGCCCGCGACGGGCAAACAGAAAAATGTGAGATGGCGGTTGGCCATCGGCAATGAGCCGTCAGCACCCCGAAAGTTGCCGTCCTGGCTGACCGCCGGCCGCACTTCCAATTCCTGAGTTGCGCGGCTTCTGAGCGTTCCCCTACGCTGCGCGGACGTTTCGACATGAAAGTCTACATTGACGGCAAATTTTACGACGAGGCCAAGGCGAAAATTTCCGTCTTCGACCACGGGCTGCTCTATGGCGACGGCATCTTTGAGGGCATCCGCGCCTATCACGGGCGGGTCTTCAAGCTGAAGGAGCACATCGACCGCCTCTACTGCTCGGCCAAGGCCATCTTGCTCACCATCCCGATGACGCCCGCCGAGATGACCAAGGCCGTCGTGGACACCTGCCGCAAGAACAAGATCTCCGACGGCTACATCCGCCTCGTCGTCACGCGCGGCGTGGGCACGCTGGGCCTGAACCCCAACCGCTGCAAGGCGCCCTCGGTCATCGTCATCGCCGGCAAAATCCAGCTCTACCCGCAGGAACTCTACGAGCGCGGCATGGACATCGTGACCGTGGCCACCACGCGCAACCTGCACAACGCCGTCAACCCAGCCATCAAGTCCCTCAACTACCTGAACAACATCTTGGCCAAGATCGAGGCCAACAACGCCGGTGTCGAGGAAGCCATCATGTTGAACTCCGACGGCTACGTGGCCGAGTGCACGGGCGACAATCTCTTCATCATCAAGGGCAACGAACTGCTCACCCCGCCGCTCTCCGCCGGCGCGCTCTACGGCATCACGCGCGCGACGGCGCTGGACCTGGGCCGCGAGTTGGGGTTGAAAACCGGCGAGCCGAACCTCACGCGCTACGACCTCTACAACGCCGACGAGTGCTTCCTAACCGGCACCGGCGCGGAGATCATCCCGGTGGTGAAGATTGATGGGCGCGTCATCGGCACCGGCAAGCCGGGGCCGAAGTCGAAGCAGCTCATCGAGAAGTATCACGCCTTGACGAAGGTGAGCGGCGAGCCAATTTAGGGCGGCGACCTGAACCACGAGTTGATACGAATGAACACGAAGTCATTTCGCCG
>JBJTAU010000073.1:0-4355 GCA_046090965.1 Limisphaerales bacterium
CAACGACGGCGGCGGCACACCGCTCGTCCTGCCCGTCACCGCCACGCGTGACCAAATCGCCGAGTTGGTCCGCCGCGCCGATGGCGTGCTGCTCACCGGCGGTGAGGACATCGAACTCAAGCACTACGCGCCCGACACGCCGCCCGAACTCGCCGCGAAACTCGGCGAAGTCGAACCCGAACGCGACGTGCTGGAGTTCGCGCTCGTGGACGAAGTTTTCCGGCAGCGCAAGCCGCTGCTGTGCATCTGCCGCGGCCACCAGATGCTCAACGTCGCCCTCGGCGGCACGCTCATCGTGGACTTGCCCACGCAGCGCCCTGACGCGCTCGCGCACAAGCAAGTCGAACGAAAGTTCGAACTCGTCCACGACGTGTCCCTCGCACCCGATTCCCAAATCGCCGCCGTGCTCGGCACCACGCAGACTGGCACCAACAGCACCCATCATCAGGCGGTCGCGCGGGTCGCCGATGCGCTGCGCGTGACCGGCACCACGTGCGATGGCGTCGTCGAGACGATGGAATTGAAGGACCCTGCGCGCCGGCCGTTCCTGCAATCCGTGCAGTTCCACCCGGAACGGCTTTACGACCGCTATCCGCAATTCGCGCAACTGTTCCGCGCCTTCATTCGCGCCGCTGGCGGCAAGTAGTTGTGCTCTACTTCGACCACAACGCGACCTCGCCGCTCCACCCCGCCGCCCGACAGGCGTGGCTGGCGGCAACCGAGCGTTTCATCGGCAACCCCTCCAGCCTCCACCGTGTTGGTGCGCGGGCGGACGCCGCGTTGGGCGAGGCGCGGGAGCAGCTCGCCGCGCTTCTCAGCTGCCACGCGCTCGACCTCGTCTTCACGTCCGGCGCTACCGAATCGGCCAACACCGTTTTCCATCATGCAGCCTGCACACTGCCGCCCGACGCCGAAGTCTGGCTCTCCGCCATCGAGCACCCATGCGTGGCGGAAGCTGCTCGCCATCATTTTCCGAAACGTCATCGCCTCATCCCCGTCACGCGCGCTGGGTTGGTGGATTTGGATTGGCTCGCGAAGAAACTGAAACGCAGCCGGCCAGCCCTCCTCGCCGTGATGGCCGTGAACAACGAGACAGGCGTCATCCAGCCTTGGCGCGGAGCGCTCGCCCTTTGCCGCGAGCACAGCATCCCGTTCTTCAGCGATGCCGTGCAATCGCTCGGCAAGCTGCCCGCGGCTGGTCTCGGAGCGTGCGACTGGGTCAGCGGCAGCGCGCACAAGTTCGGCGGCCCACGCGGGGTTGGCTTCCTGAAATGTCCGGCGAAGGGACGCGTCGCGCCACTGCTACGCGGCGGGATGCAAGAGGAAGGCCGTCGCGCCGGCACGGAGAATGTCGCGGGCATCCTCGCCATGGTCGCCGCGCTGTCCGCCCGCGAGCAGGGCGGAACCCCGGCTGCTCGGCTGCGCGATGACTTTGAGCAGCGGTTGCTTAAAGCGCTCCCCGGCTCCGAGATCATCGCTGCAAAATCCCCGCGCGTCTGGAACACCTCACTCGCGCTGCTGCCCGAAGTGGACTGTCGCACGCGCTGGGTTGTGAAGCTCGACAAGCTCGGCGTGGCTGTCTCGACCGGTTCCGCGTGCGCGAGCGGGAAGGAAGAGCCCAGCCCCGTGCTCACCGCGATGGGCTACTCCTCCGCCGAAGCTGCGCGTGCGTTGCGCTTCAGTGCGGGCTGGGAGACGACGCCCACCGACTGGCAGAAGCTGCTGGATGCGGTGATCCAAGCGCATCGCGACATGCGCCCGTCGCCGCGTAGTCGCAGGCCTTAGCCTGCTCACCATTTCCTGGGTGTCCATCCGTGTCTCTTCGTGATTCTCTCTCACCGTGAGCGACGAGCCGATCATTGACTTGCAGAGCGACGCCTACTTCATGGGCGAAGCTCTGCGGCAAGCCGCGCGCGCCTACGAGGCGGAGGAAGTGCCCGTTGGCGCGGTGGTCGTGCGGAATGGCCGCATCATCGCGCGCGCCTTCAACCAGGTGGAGTTGCTCAAGGACGCCACTGCGCACGCCGAGATGCTCGCCATCACTGCCGCCGAGGAAGCAGTCGGCGACTGGCGGCTCAACGACTGCACGCTCTACGTCACCAAGGAGCCGTGCCCGATGTGCGCGGGCGCCATCGTCCATGTGCGCTTCGGCCGTGTCGTCTTCGGCGTGGGCGATGCGAAGGGCGGCGCGGCGGGCAGCGCTTTGAATCTTCTCCAATTCCCCGGCCTCAACCACCAGTGCGACATCACGCGCGGCGTGCGCGAGGAAGAATGCCGTGCCATGCTGTTGGACTTCTTCTCCGAGCGCCGTGCTGCGAACAAAGCAGCGAAAGATGCGGAGGAAAAGGTTTAGCCGCGAAAGGACACAAAGAGCACAAAGAGGAGACTGCCTGAACTTTCCTGGTGGTGCCCGCGGCGTTCTTTCGCGGCTCAACTCAGCGAGATGAGCGACACGCGCTCGTTCTTCTCGTTGCGGCTCACGCCCTGCGCGCGCGGGTCTAGTGTGGGCACGCCGTCCACGAGGACCCAGTAACGATGGTGGCCGTTGGTGAGCGTGAGTTGCACCACCCAGTTGCCGTCCGGCGAGCGTTGCATCGGGTGCGCCGCCGGGTTCCACTCGTTGAAATCCCCCGCGATGAAAACCTCCTTCGCGCCCGGAGCCGTGCAGAAGAAGTTGACCGGCTTGGTGAAGGCCTTCCCGCTGTAGAGTTTTCCGGACGCGCCTGACGCGAGTTTGTAAGTCGCCATGTTCGAGTATGCGCTCCGCTTTCCTGACCAAGAACGCGGTGCAGTCGCGCGCGAAGAAATCACCTCGTCTCCCGGCGAACAAGCGTGAATTTCGCATTGCGTCCCCCCACTCTCCCTGCGTGTCCGCCGAAGCCACGACCACTCCGCGCATCGACCGTGAGCGGTTGCACCGTGCCCTCGCCAAGGCGCGGGCTGCGTTGCTGGCCGAGCGCGGTCCGCACGGCCATTGGGAAGGCGAACTTTCTTCCAGCGCGCTTTCGACCGCGACGGCCGTCACTGCGTTGGAACTCTGGCAGCGCGCCGTGCCGGCGACTGGCAGCACGCCCGCGCTGGCCATCGAGGCCGGCCTCAAGTGGCTCGCCGAACACCAGAACGCCGACGGCGGCTGGGGCGATACTACTTTGAGCTTCTCGAACATCAGCACGACGGCGCTGTGCTGGGCGGCTTTCGGCGCGGTGCCGGGGGCGGAGCAGCGGTGGACGGAGACGGTGCGGCGGGCAGAGGCGTGGCTGGCGGAGAAGTGTTTAGTAATTAGTAGTCAGTCATCAATCCCGAAGCCGTCCGCATCACCAGCGCCTACTAATCACTCCTCACTAATCACTAATCACTCGCCTCTGCCGCTCGACCGCGACCGGCTAATCTCCGCCATCATCGCCCGCTACGGCAAGGACCGCACCTTCTCCGTCCCCATCCTCACGATGTGCGCGCTGGCGGGCCGGCTGGGCGAAGGGAAGGCGGCTTGGCGGAAGGTCATTCAACTTCCATTCGAACTGGCTGCGTTGCCGCAGAAGTTTTTTGCCACGGTGAAATTGCCCGTCGTGAGCTACGCGCTGCCCGCGCTCATCGCCACCGGGCAAGTGCGGCACCACCACTTGCCCACGCGCAACCCCCTCCTGCGCCTACTCCGCGACCGCGCTCGCGCGAAGACGCTGCGCGTGCTGGAGCGCATCCAGCCGCCGAACGGCGGCTTCCTCGAAGCCACGCCGCTGACGAGCTTCGTCACCATGAGCCTCGTCGGCTGCGGGCTGGCGGAGCATCCCGTCGCGCGGCGCGGCGTGGACTTCCTGCTCAAGTCCGTGCGCGCGGACGGGAGCTGGCCGATTGACACGAACCTCGCGACGTGGGTCCCGACGCTCGCCGTAAACGCGCTCGGCCCGAGCATCCACGACGTGATGAGCGCCGAGGAACGCGGGCGCATCCTCGAGTGGCTGCTGGCCCAGCAATACCGCACGGAGCATCCCTACACCGGAGCCGCGTCCGGCGGCTGGGCGTGGACGGATTTGCCCGGTGGCGTCCCGGACGCGGATGACACGGCGGGAGCGCTGCTGGCGCTGAAGCAGCTTGATGACGGCAGCCCGCGCGTGCGCGATGGGGCCATCGCGGGCGTGAATGGGCTGCTGGACCTGCAATTCCGCGACGGTGGCAGCCCGACCTTCTGCCGCGGCTGGACGAACCTGCCCTTCGACCGCAGCAGCCCGGCCCACACCGCCCACGCGCTGCGGGCGTGGCTGGCGTGGCTTCCCAGCATGCCGGACATAGTGGCAACGCGGGTGAACGGTGGCGTCGCCGCGGCACTTAGTTATTTGCGGACATCAGGCGAGCGTGAC
>JBJTAU010000074.1:0-4609 GCA_046090965.1 Limisphaerales bacterium
CTTTCGGAGAATCAGACTGCTTCTACCACCACCTCGTGGCCACTGCTGCCGATGACGCGGACCTTGCGGCCCTTCTCGATGAGGTCGCCCTCAGTGACCACGTCGAGGATGTCGTCGCCAAACTGAGCCTTGCCGCCCGGCCGCAACGGCGAGAGCGCGACGCCTACCTGGCCAAGACGCTGTTGCTGGGTGGCCGCGATGGCTGCCTGAGTCTGCATGGCGCTGGCTCCTTGCGACACGAGCGCGGGGTAAAGGCTAGTCCGGGGCAATACGCGGCTGAGAATCAGAATGGCGACAATCGCGCCAATGGCGGCGAGCGCAAGATCGTTTAACGGCACGGCCAACTGCGGCAGCGTGGGCAGGCTGGGCGCACCGGGATACAGATCCACCATCGCCATCACCAGCGAGACCAAGACGAGGGCGAAACCCGTCAAACCCAGCACGAGCGTGCCGGGGAAGAAGAATAGTTCCAGCACCACCAGCGCGATGCCCACGACGAACAAGGCCACCCACTCCAGCCCCGTCAGGCCCGCGACGTAGCCGCCGAAAAAGTAAACCGCGAAGGCCGAGATGCCGATGATGCCGGGCAGGCCGAAGCCCGGCGTCTTGAACTCAATGTAAATCCCCGCGATGCCGATGATGAGGAGCAGGGGCGCGATGCCATTGATCCACGACGCCAGCTTCTCCATGCCGCTGGGCTCGATGCGCTTCACCTGGGCCGTCTCCAAGTTCAGCTTCTGGAGCAGTGCTTCGATGTGTTCGATGGTGCCAGCGGAGAGGAGCGGCTTGCTGGGCGTCCCATATTCGCGCGCGGCTTCCTGATCGGTGAGGGTGAGGATCTGCCCCTTCTCGTTGATGACCTTGTCGTCGAGCTTGAGTTCGGACGTCTTCTTCACCATCGCGTCGGCGACGGCCGGGTTGTGGCCGTTCTTCTCGGCATTGGCCCGCACCAACGCGCTGATGGCGGAAGATGCCTTCACCTCCATCGTGCCGCCGATTTCCTGCGTGCCGCCGGTGGGTGAGGCCATGACCGGGGCAGCCGCGCCGATGACACTTTGCGGAGCCATGTAAATCTTCTGCGTGGCAAACGAGATGAACGCGCCGGCGCTGAACGCCTTCTTGTTCACGAAGGTCACGGTCTGGCCGGGGAACTTGCCGATGATGCCGATGATCTCCTCGGTCACGTCCACGCGCCCGCCGTTGGTCTCCATGTCCAGCACGAGCACGTCGGCCTTGGCCTCCATCGCTTCCTTCACTCCGCGCCGCACGACATACACCAGCGGCGGCATGATGTCCTCGCGGATGGGGAGGACATAGACCTTCTTCGCGGGACCTAATGTCGGCGGACTGTTGCCCGGCAAATCGTCCGGCGCCATCAGCGCGGCCAGCAACACGGCCGTGAAAATCAACCACTTCGTCATGCTCGAAGCCTATCGCAGGCAACCCAGAGCCGCAAGCGGGCATGCAGCGCTTGCGCTGGACACGACCCTCCCCGGCACCTATGACTTGGCCATGATGAAAGCTGTAGTCAGGAACGCGGGTTTGCTGGCGCTGGCAGCGCTGGCTGGGTTCTCCGCCCCGGCCGCCGCGCCGGCCAAGCCACCCACCATCGTGCTGGTCAGCGGCGAGTTTGAATACAAGTCCGCCGAGACACTGCCGGCGCTCAAGGCGCGGTTGGAAGCCAAGCTCGGCGCCAAGTGCGTCTATCTTGCGCGCCCCGCCGATCCGAAGGCGCAGACCATCGCGGGCCTCGAGGCGCTCGACACCGCGGACCTCGCCATCCTCTTCATCCGGCGCATGACGTTGCCGGACGAGCAACTCGCGCAGTTCAAGAAATTCGCCGTGTCCGGCAAGCCCATCATCGGTCTGCGCACGGCGAGCCACGCGTTCGAGAACTGGAAGGAGTGGGACCGCGAGGTGCTGGGTGGCAACTATCAGAACCATCACAATAACAAGCTCGCCACCACGGTGCGCATCGCGCCGGCGGCGGCGGGCCATCCCATCTTGAAGGGCGTGCCCAAGGAGTTCGCCAGCCCCGGCTCGCTGTATCGCAACGACCCCTTGCCGCCGGGCGCGACCGTGCTGCTCACGGGCAGCGTGGAGGGCAAGCCGGCCGAGCCCGTCGCGTGGACGCGCAGCCATCAGGGCGCGGCCGTGTTCTACACTTCGCTTGGCCACCCCGAGGAGTTCGGCACCGAAGCGTTTGATCAGCTGATCTTGAACGCGGTGCGATGGGCGCTCGCGCAGCCGGTGCGGAAGGCTGCCGCCGGAGCCGCGCCCGGACCCGTTGATTTCCGCCGGGTGGGCGTGGCGGAGTTCGAGGAACTGCGGCAGAAGCAATTCACCGTGCTGGACGTGCGGACAGCGGACGAGTTCAAGGCCGGCCACATCCCCGGTGCGGTGAATCTCGACGTGTTGGACGCGGGCTTCGAGCAGCAACTCGCCGCGCTGGACAAGGCCAAGCCCTACCTCGTCCACTGCGCCGCCGGCCGCCGCAGCGCGAACGCGGCGGAGCAGATGAAGGCGCTGGGCTTCAAAACGGTGATCGACCTTGCGCCCGGGTTCAACGGCTGGAAGGCGGCGGGCAAGCCGGTGGAAAAATAACGCCGCTACTCCTCGGCACTGGCGTATTTCTGAATCAGCAGGTGGCTGCGTGCCGCAGTCAGCTCCATGATGAACTGGTCGTAGCTCTGGAAGCGGTCGTCCGGGTTTTTCGCCATCGCGGTGACGATGGCGTCGTTCGTCTTCTGTTGGATGTCCTTCAAATCCTCGATCGGTGGCTTGAGCGGCTGCTCGACATGCGCGAGCGCCACCTCGTTGACCGTCGGGGCCTCGAAGGGAACATGCCCGGTCAGCGCGTGATACAACGTGCCGGCCAGCGAATACATGTCCGAACGAAAGTCCTCCGTATGAATCGAGATGCGTTCGGGCGCAATGTAGTAGGGCGTGCCGAAGACGCCTGCGTCCGGGTCGCGGCCACCCTCGGAGCTCTGGGCCAGGCCGAAATCCACGAGCTTCGGTTCCGGCGGCTCGTCGTTGTTGAAGAGGATGTTGCCCGGCTTGATGTCGAGGTGCAGGAGGCCGTGGCGGTTGGCGCAGTCCAGCGCGGAGGCGATCTTGATGCCCACGTCGAGCACGAGCAACTCGTCCACCCGGCCCTGGGCTTCGATGCGGCCATCGAACGTGCCGTTGTCAGCCAATTCCATGACAAGGTATTTTTGGCCCTCCGCCTCGTCGAAGGAGTAAATGTGGATGATGTTCGAGTGGTTCAAACCCGCGCAGGCGCGCGCCTCGCGCTTGAAGGCCTCGACCTGAATGGGGTCGGCGGCCACCTCGGGCTTCATTAACTTCACCGCCACCTCGCGGTTCAAGTTCGTGTCAAAGGAGCGGAAGACCGTGCCCATGCCGCCGGAGGCGATGACGCCGCGCAGTTCGAACTGCCGGAGCTTGACCGTGATCATCACTGGCCCGCCGCATTTGTTGCAGGGCTGGGTCTCGAAGGGCGGCAGGTCGCTGGGAATGAAGTTTTTCGCGCTGCACCGGCCGCACGACACCATCTTCAACAATTTCTTGCCTTCGCTCATTCCAGTGGACTCCGGGCCGAGGCTAGCAAGGCAGCCGATTTGCTCAAGACTTGATTCCGATTCGACGACGCGCCGATACCCCGCCGCTTTTAAGCTTGGTAACGTGGCGGCGTTTTGTTTCAACCTCCGGCCCATGCGGCTGCTCTACCAACTGCTCTTCCCGGTCTTCTTTCTGGTGAGCGCGCCCTACTACTTTTGGAAAATGTGGCGGCGCGGCGGTTGGCAGCGGGGCTTTGGCGAGCGGTTTGGCAAATACGAGGAAAGCAAGCGCACGGCCCTGGGCACCGGGCGCACGCTCTGGCTCCACGCCGTCAGCGTCGGCGAAGTGAACGTGTGCCTGCAGCTCATCGCCGAGTTGCGCCCCCGGTTGTCGGGCTGGCAGTTCCTGGTTTCGACCACGACCTCCACCGGCATGGGGGAGCTGGAGCGGAAACTTCCCGCCGACGTGCAACGGATCTACTACCCGGCGGACCTTCCTTGGACCGTGCGGCGCGCGCTGGCGGCCGTGCGGCCCGCCGCGGTCGTTCTGGTCGAGGCGGAGTTCTGGCCGAACTTCCTGTGGCAAGCGACCGAGCGCGGCCTGCCGGTGTTCCTCGCCAACGCCCGCGTCTCGGACAAGTCCTTTCGTGGCTACCGGCGCGCCGGTTTCATCTTCCGGGAAATCTTCGGCCAGCTCACCGCCGTCGGGGCGCAGAATGACGCCGACGCCGCGCGGTTGCGCGAACTCGGCTGCCGCGCCGCGGCCATTCACGTCACCGGCAACGCGAAGTTCGACGCCGCCGCGCCCGCCTGCGGCACCACGTTGGATGTCCCCGCGTTGCTGCGCCAACTCGGCGTCGCGGAGGACGCGCAGCTCCTGGTCGCCGGCAGCACCCACGCGGGCGAGGAGGTATTGCTCACGCGGATGTGCCTCCGGCTCCGCGCGCGATTTCCGAAACTGTTCCTCGTGCTCGTTCCCCGCCACTTCGAGCGCACCGAGTCGGTCGTCGAGGAACTCCGTCCTAGCGGCGTCCGCCTCGCGTTGC